>NZ_JBSFNC010000035.1:0-75919 GCF_053586895.1 Amycolatopsis sp. NPDC003731
AACGCCTGCGACATCTCCAGGCCCTGCATGTTCTTGAAACTGCCGTGGTAGACGACCTCCTGCATCGAGGGGTCGAAGAACAGCGTCAAGTACACACCGGTCAGCAACAGGATGATGAAGCTGTACAGCGCGATCTCGCCCAGCAGGAACGACCAATGGGTCGGGAACACCTTGTTCATCTGGTGCCGCAGGCCCTTGGCCAGGTGATACCGCTGGTCGGCGTTGTTCGCGGCCTCGCCCAGCGCCTTCTCCACCGGGCTCGACCCCTTGGTCGGCGTGGTGAGTGAACTCATCGGCGCCCCGCTCCTCCCGGTCTGTCCCCTGCTCCCGACCGTGACACCGGGAGATCGATACCGCAACGACAGCCCGTGGTTTGCATCGACTGTGAATCGCTCGCGGGCGTTCGACGTGCCGGAACGCGGCGGAAATCGTAGGCTCGGCGAAACAGCGCAGCTTTTGTGCATCGGGAGGTGGCCTTGGCCAGGGTCTTTCGCTCGGTCGTCCGGTCGGCGGTCGAGGAGGTCTTCGCCTGGCATGCCCGGCCGGGGGCGATCACGCGGCTCACGCCGCCGTGGCAGCCGGTGCGGGTCGGCGCGGAGGCGCCCTCCCTGCGTGACGGCACGGCCAAGCTCCTCCTGCCCGGCCGCGTGCCGTGGGTGGCGGCGCACGAGGCGGACGGCTACCGGCCGCCGCACCAGTTCGTGGACCGGCTCGCCTGCCCCGTGCTGCGGTGGCGCCACACGCACCGGTTCGACGCCGACGGCCCCGGCCGGACGCAGGTCACCGACCACGTCGACACCCCGGTGCCCGAAGCGTTCCTGCGCTCGATGTTCGCCTACCGGCACCGCCAGCTGGCCGCCGATCTGGCCGCCCACCGGCGCTATCGGCACGACCCGCTGACGGTCGCGGTGACCGGTGCGAGCGGTCTCGTCGGGACGGCGCTGACCGCGCTGCTGACCACCGGGGGCCACCGGGTCGTCCGGCTGGTGCGGCGGCCCGCCGAAACTCCCGGCGAGCGGACGTGGCAGCCGGAGGCACCCGCGGCCGACCTGCTCGACGGCGTCGACGCGGTCGTGCACCTGGCCGGCGCCTCGGTCGCCGGCCGGTTCGACGAAAGCCACCGGAAGGCCGTGCGGGAGAGCCGGATCGAGCCGACGCGGGCGCTCGCGGAGCTGGCCGCGCGCACCACCGGCGGGCCGGCGGTGTTCGTCTCGGCGTCCGCCGTCGGGTACTACGGGCCGGACCGCGGCGACGAGGTCCTCACGGAGGAAAGCGAACGCGGCCAAGGGTTCCTGGCCGACGTCGTCGCCGACTGGGAAGCGGCCACCGAACCGGCGTCGGCGGCGGGGCTGCGCGTGGTCCGGGTCCGCACCGGCCTGGTGCTGAGCCCGCGCGGCGGCCTGCTGCGGCTGCAGTACCCGCTGTTCACCGCCGGACTGGGCGGCCCGCTCGGCACCGGACGGCAGTGGATGCCGTGGATCGGGATCGACGACCTGACCGACGTCTACCTGCGGGCCCTGACCGACTCCGTCCTCAGTGGACCGATCAACGCGGTGAGCCCGCACCCGGTGCGCAACGCCGAGTACACGCACACGCTGGGAGCCGTGCTCAACCGGCCGACACTGCTCAAGGTGCCGCCGATCGGCCCCCGGCTGCTGCTGGGCGAGGACGGCGCCCGTGAGCTGGCGTTCGCCGACCAGCGCGTGACACCCCAGCGGCTGACCGAGGCCGGCCACGAGTTCCGCCACCCCCGCCTCGCCGACGCGCTCGGCCACCTGCTCGGCACCGCGACCATGCCCACGTCCGATCCCTCCCCCTCGCTCGCCCCGCCCGCCTCGCCCGCAGGAGAACCGGTATGACGACGCTGCCCCGGCCCACCCCCGCCCCGCTGGCCCTGGCCGGCTTCCTCGCGGCGGTGACCGCCGTCGCCGTCGTCGGCAGCCTCGCCGCGACCCGGTCACGCGCTGTCTACAGTGGACTGACCCAGCCGCCCTGGGCTCCCCCGTCCTGGCTGTTCGGTCCGGTGTGGACGGTGCTGTACCTGCTGATCGCCGTGTCCGGCTGGCTGTTCTGGCGGGCCGGCGGCACCCGCCGGGAATTCCTCTGGTACGCGGCCGGGCTGGTGCTGAACGCGGCGTGGACCCCGCTGTTCTTCGCGGCCGGGGCGTACACCCTGGCCCTGGTGGAGATCGTCGTCCTCGACGTCGTCATCGCCGGAACCCTCCTGGTGTTCCGGCGCCGCTCGAAGGTCGCCACGGCCCTCCAGCTGCCCTACCTGGCGTGGACCCTGTTCGCCACCGCCCTCAACGCGGCGATCGTCGTCCTGAACCCGTAGCCCGTCGTCCGGCTCACCTGGTGGCCGCGAGCACGCGGCGCACCTCGTCCGCGCCCAGCACCACGGGCGAACGCAGCGATCCGACCTCGCCGATCTCGATCTCGACGACGTCGTCCGGGCGCAGCCCGAGGTCGAGGCCCGGCACCACGGACGTGCCCGTCGAGAGCACCGCGCCGTCGGGGAAGTCGTTGTCGCGCCACAGGTACTCGACCAGTTCGGCCGGTTCGCGGTTCAGCTGCGAGGTATTGGCTTCACCGGCGAACACCTCGCGGCCGTCGCGCAGGATGCGCATGCGGAGGTCGAGGGACAGCGGGTCGGGCACCTCCCACACCGGCCGGACCCGCGCCGACACCGCGCACGAACCGGTGTAGATCTTGGCCTGCGGGAGGTACAGCGGGTTCTCGCCTTCGATGCTGCGGGAGCTGACGTCGTCGACCACCAGGTACCCGGCGGTCTCGCCGCCGCTCGTCAGCAGCAGGCCGAGTTCCGGCTCGGGCACGTTGTTGGCGGAGTCGGCGCGGACGGCGATCGGCTCGCCGTCGGTGACCACCCGCCACGCGGCCGACTTGAAGAACAACTCCGGCCGCTTCGCGCGGTACACGCGGGCGTAGACGTCCTCGTCGGCGCTCTCCTCGCGGCGGGCCTCCTCGGACCGCAGGTAGGTCACGCCGGCGGCCCACACCTCCATCCGCCCGTCCAGCGGCGGCAGCAGGCGCACCCCGGCCGCGGGCACCGGCTCCCCCGCGGCCTCGGCCAGCTCGCGGATCTCGGCCACGGGGCGGCGCAGCAGGTCACTCATCGACGCCACCGCGAGCGGCCGCAGCTGCTCATCGGCGAGCAGGCCGACGCGGATCTCACCGGTTCCGCCGGCGAACCGCACCAGGTGGCTCATCCCGCACCTCCTCGTTCCGCTCTCGAACCTACGGAGTGCGGAGCGTGGCGGTCAATGAGCGGACGCGGGGAGTCGCGGTGCCGCAGGTGGTCGAACTAGGACCGGCAGAACAGCGCGTCCGGTGTCCGGCCCGAGCCGATCCGGCCCGTGTAGGCGACGCCGGCGACGTACTCCCCCGGCGCGCACTGGCCCTTGTAGTTCCCGGTCGCGAAGTCGCCGCCGGGATCGCCGGCAGGCCGGTTGTCGCCTCGGTCGAACCACACCGTGCGGCCCGTGCGGCCCAGCGGGGTCGCCGACCGGCCGCACAACACCGCCGAGAACGCCGCGCCCTGGACGCTGTACCCGACGACCGCGGAGTCGGGCGGGCACTGCGTCTTGGTGTAGCCGGGCGCCCAGTCGGTGTCGACGAACGCCTCGTCGCGGACGACGACGTACCCGGTGGGCGCCGCGAGGGCTCCGGTGCACAGGCCGCGGTTGCCGGTGTGGGCCAGGCCCGCGAGCCGCCGGCCGTCGGGGCAGGCACCCTTGCGGGCGCCCGGGTTCCAGTCCGGCAGCGCCCGCACCTGGCGCGATTCCTGGAAGTCGCCGTGGTCGAGGTTCAGCATCGGCCATTGTTCCGCTGCCGGGATCGGCCCGGTCCGGGACGGCGCGGAGATCAGCCGCCGCCACGCCGGGCCGCGCCAGTCCGTGCCGTCGAGCACGTCGATGCGGCGCCCCGCGGAGTCGTACTCGAGCAGGGCCCAGCCGTCACCGGAGCCGTTGACCTGGAACCCGACCGCGGGCCAGTAGGCGAAGTCCGTGTCCGTCTCGGCGAGGTAGTTCACGAAGTTCTCGAAGAACGCGCGCGACGCCGGGTCGGTGGTGTTGCGGCCCTCGCCGAATTCGCTGATCCACAGCGGTGCGGTGTAGTGCCGGCCGGTGTCGGCCGAGACGAAGAACGCCTGCCGGTACAGGGTGTCCCGCAGGTCCTGGAGCGAGAGGTCGCGGTAGCGCGGGTCGTGCGTCTCGCCGATGCCGGTCGCGCCGGAGTGGTGGGGTCCGGTGTAGCCGTAGAAGTGCGCCGAATAGACGAGCTTGCCCGAGTCGACGAGCGTGTGCGACAGCGTCCGCGCGGGTTCGAGGGTCGGGCGGCCGTGCGGGAAGCCGTCGATCGGCAGCCCGGTCCAGTTGATGCCTTCGACGAAGATCAGCAGGTCGCGGTTGGCCTCGGTGAGGATGCGGTCGGCGACCTGCTGGCTCGCGCGCTGCCAGTCGGTGCCGTTGCCCCAGCCCCAGTTGGGGTCGTCGAGGGTGTCGCGGCGGACTTCGTTGTAGAGGTCGGCGCCGACGACGCGCTTGTTCGCGGCGTAGCGGCGCGCCATGAACAGCCAGTCGTCCTGCCACTGCTGCTCGGTCTGCGCGGTGTTCCAGCGTTCGTTGCCGTCGAGCCCGCAGCACCAGCGCGAGGTCGTGGTGTGGTTGTTGAGGATGACGGCGAACCCGCGCGCGGTGAGCCGCTCGACGACGCGGTCGTAGACCTGCAGGGGGGTCAGGCCGTGCAGGCCGGGTTGGCGGTCAGGTCCGGGACGGGCCGGGTGTCGTGGAGCATCGCGTTGGAGAACTGCAGCCGGACGCTGTTGAGGCCGAGTTGCGCGAGCCCGTCGATCACCGTGTCGATCGACGCGCGGTCGAGCCCGAGCGGGGTCTGGTAGGCGATCTCGCCGGCGTGGTGGTTCGCCGGATCGGTCACGTCACCGGAGCCGGTCCACGTGCCGCTCGCGCCGTGCCAGTTGGCGGCCTTCAGCTTGAAGCGGTCGCCGTGCGCGTCGACGATGTACCGGCCGCGGGTGCTGAGCGGCCCGGTCCAGGACGGCGGGCCCGGCTCGGCCCGCGCGAGGGGCACGACGGCGCCGGCGGTGGCGAGCAGGACGGTGAGCAGCACACCCGAGATCCTCACGTGGGTGAGTCAACCAACTCACGGCCCGCCGGGTAAGGGCCATAAGGAGGTGATCGGGCCTGGCGCCGCCGCATCCTCGCCGCCGAGACCGCCGGCCCGATCAACCCCGGGGCGCCGGCCGGTTCGGCCCGTCCACAGTGGATTGCTACGGTCGGCGTCCACCTCGGCCGAGGGCCGGCATGACCGGTTCAGGGGGTCGGGGTGCGGTCACCCAGCCAGGCTCGGGCGGTGGCCAGGTAGTCCCGGGTCACGGCGGTGTCGGGCGCCCACGCCTCGAAGCCGTGGGGCGCGCCGGGCACCACGTGCAGCGTGGCGTCGACACCCGCCTCGCGCAGCCGGCGGGCGTACGCGGCGGACTCGTCGTGGAGCAGGTCGATGTCGCCCACGCCGATCCACGCCGGGGGCAGCCCGGCGAGGTCTTCGCGGCGGGCCGGCACAGCGTAGGACGGCACGTCCGGGGCGCCCGGCTCGGTGCCGAGGTAGGACCGCCAGCCGAAGCGGTTGAGGCGGTTGTCCCAGCCGCGGTGGTTGTGGTCGTCGAGCTCGCGGCGGGCGGCGGTGCGGTCGTCGAGCATCGGGCACAGCAGCCACTGCGCGTGCGGCCGCTCGCCACGGTCACAGAGGCGCTGGACCAGCGCGGCCGCGAGCGCGCCACCGGCGCTCTGCCCGCCGACGACGACCCCGTCCGGCCCGCCGGCCTGGTCGCGGGCCCAGGTCCAGGCCGCGTGGCAGTCGTCGAGCGCGGCCGGGTACTGCGCGTCTGGGGCGAGCCGGTACTCCACGGACACCACCGTGATGCCCAGCTCCCGCGCCGTTTCCCCGCAGAGCCGGTCGTCCTGCGCCGCGCGGCCGACGACGAACCCCCCGCCGTGGATCCACAGGAGGGTGCGCCCGGGCCGCGCGGCCCGCGGGCGGTGCACCCGCCACCCCGGCGTGCTTTCGACGTCCACCCCCGCCACCTCGACCGGCTGGATCTGCGCGGTCGCGGCCCGGATCCGCGGCAGCACCCCGGCTTCCTCCAGCGGCACGCGCGGGAGCCGGTCGGCTCGAGGACGGAGTTCGGGAGCGATCTCGGCGAGTTTCACCGCACCGCACCGATCGTGGTCTGCGTCGTCGTGCTCATGATCTCACATTAGCGCGCAAACCCGTCCACTGATGGCGTTTCCCCGACTTGGGTACCCCTATGTTTTCTTCTGACAGAGGGGAAAGTACCTTCCTGTACCGGTTGTCTCGTCTGTCCGAATCGGAGTGTTCGGCTGTCCACTCAGGACTGTTTACGTGCGCGGAGAAAATCGGTTAGTTCCCGGCGGCTGCTTCGGTACCCTGACGCGCATGCCGACCTACCGCGTGCTCGTCCGGGGGAAGTTCGACCGGCCGAGCGAGGCCGTCCGCGAAAAATTGCTGGCCGACGCCGCCGACGACGACCTCTCCGGCCTGTCCTTCGGCGAAACGGGCACGCTGACCTACAGCCGGCACCTGGGCGGGTTCAGTTTCCGGGTCCTGGTCGAGGTCGCCGCGGGGGCCGGGGCCGCGCAGCGGGCACACGACGACGCCCAACTGCGGGCGATGGACCTGCTCGACCGCGAGGCCTATCCCTACCGCGACCTCACGGTGAGCTCGACCTGCCTGGACGACGTCCGGACCGCGCGCCGCTGAGGCCGCCCGGAAAGTGGGTGGCGGGCCGGGCCCGCCACCCCCTCCCCTAGAACTGCGTGAAGAACTGCCAGACCAGCGCGGGAACCCAGGCCTGGGAACCACAGTCCCCCGGTCCCCCGTCGTGCGGGGCGGCGATGTGCCCTTCGTCGAACGCGGCCCAATGCACCGGGGGTGCCCCGCGGCGCAGCCCGCGCACGACGTCACCACGTGCGTCCGGCTGCCCTGGGCCGGCTCTCGGGGGCTCCGCGCGGTACAGCCGTTGGCGCGGACGAACCGGTCCCGCAGCGACCGGTCGCCGGCGCTGCCCAGCACCCCGTCGCGGATGCCGTGGACGCCGAGGTAGGCCACCGGCTGGGTGCCGCCGCTGCAACCGCTGAGCGTGCCGCCGGACCGGCGTGGCTCGCCCGTGCGAGGCGCGGGGCAGGGGACCCCGCGCGAAGACCGTCGCCCGAGCCGGCCACACCTCGGCCTTCTCCGCACGGACGGCGTGCCGACCCGGTGGGGGCCGATCAGGAACGCGCCGCGGGCCCGGAGGCGGATCAGCACGGTGCGCGGCCACTGGCCGCCGCACCGGCCACGCGGCGCTCGCCTGGTTGGTTGCCGCATCGACCCGGTCGTCAAGGGCAACCACCAGGAAACGCGCCATCCGCGTGTTTCAAGTTGATCACACACGGTAACGCGCCGCGGCACCCTTGCGACTCGCATGAACGCACAGCAAACAGAGCGCAACACCTGAGCAACGAGAGGGCTGTGACATGCCATGACCACCCCCGCAAAGCGAACGGTGCGCGGCCGATCCCTCAAGGACAAGATCGACGCGGCCGAGGTCGCGATCAACGAAGCCCTGACGGCCGCCAGAAGAACGCGCAATTCGGCACTCGTCAAGGCCCTGACCGAGGCACGGGAATCACTTCGATCCGCGAAACACCACACGAAATCCACCGCAACCTCAACCGCCACGACGAAAGCCTCAACGAGGGCAAAACCAGAACAGAAGAAGCGGCAGCCCAAAATCGACGTGAAGCCGCGGCCCACGGTTTTCTCCGCCCGGCCGGGTGACGACGCGAGCGTCGGTCGTCAGCCATGACGTCCGCACCGGGCCCGGAGCCTTCGTCGCACCTCGCGCCGGCGCGGGAGATGATCAGAAGCGCTGCGAAGTGGTTCATCGCCGGCCTCGGCGGCATCGGCGTCGTCTTGATCGCCGGAAGTCAGCTGTCGAGTATCGGAGCACTTCCAGCCGACTCGTCACGCTTCTACCTCGCGGTGGCCGGAGTGGTGGCCGGCCTGGTCGCGATCCTTTGGGCGATGTGGCGGGTCGTCGACATCCTCTCCGGAAAACGCTGGACCTTCGACGACGTGGTGACGGACTGGAAACTGACCAAGACCGACTCGACGTCGGCCTACAAGAAGCGGCGCAACAAATCGCAACACCCGGTCGGATGGTACCTCCACGACCATTTGTCATCGCTGGGCGGATTCGCCTCCCCGACGGAAATCAAGAAAATCTACGACGAATCGGAGCCTGACCGCGAGGGACTCTCGGACCTCGTCGGGCTGATGGACGAACTGTCGGACATCGGCGCCACCGTCGACCTGGACGCACGCTTTCGCAGGCTGCGCCGGCAGATCGCGGTCGGCGTACTCGTCGGGGCCGCGGGGATCATACTCTTCGCCTGGGCCGCCAATCCTCCGAAGCCCGACCAGCCGGTTCCGTCACTCCTTCATGCGGATCTGCGCAACGCCAACCTCAACGGCGCTTCCTTGCGCAACGCCGACCTGACCGGCGCCGACCTCTCCGGCGCCAGCCTCCGAGGGGCCGATCTGAAAGGAGCCACGATCAAGGATGTGATCTGGGCGAACACGATCTGCCCGGACGGCACCAACAGCAACGCGGGTGTCCGAACCGACCGCGCCGGTAAGCAAACACCACAGACTTGCGAAGGGCACCTGATACCGGGTTGAGCACGCGGCCAGTCCCGCCTGGCCCGGTCCGTCCGGCGACCGCGTCGCAGCACGCCGGGCTCACTCCTGGCGCGCCACCCAGGCCGCGATCTGCGCCCGGTTGCCGAACCCCAGTTTGGCCAGGATGTGCTGGATGTGCGTCTCCGCCGTGCGCGGCGAGATCACCAGCGCGGCCGCGATCTCGCGGCTGGTCAGCCCTTCCGCGACGAGCTGCGCCACCTCCCGCTCGCGACCGGACAGCGGCGACGGCTGCTTCGGCGACGGCGCCCGCAGGTCCAGGGCGAAGCGGTCGGCCTCGTCGTCGGCCATGGCGCGGCCTGCGGCGAACGCCTTCTCGAACCGGGCGTTGCCGAGGGCGGCGCGGGTGTTCGCGATGTGCGTGCCGTGCGGGATGGCGACCGCGAACTCGGGCGCCGTGCCGATCCGCTCCCAGTTCGCCGCCGCGATGCCGAACAACGTGGCGGCCCGCGCGTGCTCGCCCGCCCGGTCGGCGATCCAGGCCAGCGTGTCGAGCCGGTAGGCGCGGCCCTGCAGGTCGCCGAGGCGCACGTCGAGCCGGAGCGCTTCGGTGGCCGCCCGGGCCACCGCCGCGGCGTCGCCGAACTCGACCTCCACGACCGCTTCCCCGAACAACGACATCGCGCGGTAGAACATCTCGTCCTCGCCGGTGAGCTCGCGCATGCGACGCAGCGCGCCGTGCGCGGCTTCGAGGTTGCGGTCCCGGTAGGCCACCGAAACACTGTGGATGAACAGCGGGTGCAGCTCGTCGCGCACCAGCCCGTGCTCGCGGAAGGCCGCGGCGGTCTCGGCCGCCAGGCCCGCCGAGCCCGGCCGGTTGGTCAGCATCGCCACGAAACTGCGCACGTGCAGGACGCGCGCGTGCAGCACGGGGTCGTCGTCGAGGGCTTCGGCCTCGGCCACCAGCCGCTCCGCGCCGCCGACGTCGCCCAGCCACAGCGTGTACAGCGCACACACGCACAACGCCCGGCCGCGGTCGGGGTGCCCGGGCGCGGCCAGCGCGAGCGCGCGGGTGAGCCAGCTCTTCGCTTCGCCGGCCAGCCCGCGCAGCAGCCAGTACTCGGACGGGCGCGCGGCGATCCGCAGGGCGACGCCCACTTCGTCCGAAGTGGACAGTGACCGGTCCAGCGCGGCCCGCAGGTTCGCGTGGTCGCGGGTCAGGCCGGCGAGCAGGCGCTGCTGCCGGCCGCTCACCCACCCGGCTTCGGCGCACGCGGTCAGCCGGTCGAACCACTCCGCGTGCCGCCGCGCCACCCGCTCGCGCTCGCCCGACTGCTCCAGGCGTTCCTGCCCGTACTCCCGCAGGGATTCCAGCAGCCGGTACCGGACCACGTCGTCGTCCTGCCGCCGGACGAGCACCGACTTGTCGAGCAGGCCGTCGACCAGCTCGAGCACCTCGTCCGGCGGGACGTCGCACACGTACGCGGCCGCGTCGAGGTCGAACGACCCGGCGAAGACCGACGTCCGCGCCCAGACCTCCTTCTCGGCCGGCGAGCACAGCTCGTGGCTCCAGTCGATCGCGGACCGCAGCGTCTGCTGCCGCTCCGGCGCGCCGGGCAGGCCGGACTTCAGCAGGCCGAGCCGGTCGGCCAGCCGGTCGGCGATCTGCCGCGGGGACAGCGAGCGGATCCGGGCCGCGGCGAGCTCGATCGCCAGCGGCAGCCCGTCGAGGCGCGCGCACAGCTCGTCCAGGACGCGCTCGGAGTCCGGGGCGGCGGGCAGGGCGGCGGGCCAGATCCGGGCGGCGCGGTCGCGGAAGAGCCGGACGGCGTCGGCCGCCCCCAGCGGCGGCACCGGCAGCACCTGCTCGCCGGGCACCGCCAGCGACTGCCGGCTGGTGCCCAGGACGACGACGTCCGGGCACTCGGCCAGCAGGGTGGCGGTGAACTCCGCGCAGGCGCCGACGACGTGCTCGCAGTTGTCCAGCACCACCAGCACCGTCCGCGGCCGGAGGTGGTCGACGACCAGCCGGTCCGGGGCCAGGCCCGGCCGGCCGTGCAGCCCGAGCCGGTCCGCGACGACGTTCGCCACCAGTGCCCCGTCGCGCACCTCGGCGAGCCCGGCGAACACGACGCCGCCGGGGAAATCGGCGGCGACGTCCGCCGCGACCCGCACCGCGAGCCGGGTCTTGCCGACCCCGCCCGGGCCGGTCAGCGTCACGAGCCGCGCGTCACCGAGCAGCCTGCGGACTTCCGCGCCCTCCCGCCGGCGGCCGACGTAGCTGGTCAGCTCGGCCGGCAGGGCGGGCTCGGGCGTGGACGTCAGTGGGCACCTCGCAGTCGGGAACTCGATCAATTTAACCGAGCCACCCGCACCGGGCGACCGCGTACGTAGCCGCGCGGCGGCAATACCGGATTTTGCCGATGCGGCGTCCGGGCCGGACCGGTGATGATCACCCGCGTCCGGCTCGAGGAGGCGTGAAATGCCCTGGAAGTGCCACAGCGTTGTGGCAGTTGCGCTTAGGGTCGCTGCGGGTGCTTCGCCGTTCCGCGACCGCACCCCGGTCCCTGGCCGCAGGTGGCACCGGTGACCCGCGCGGCCGTCGAGGCACCTGCCTGGACCTGGGCGGTGGCCCGGCTGATGACCGATGCCGAGCTCCGGCCCGCGGTGCCTGGCCGCCCGGTGGCCCGGGCCTGGCGGTTCGTGGCGGTCGTCGCCCCGCTGATCGCCCTCCTGACCGCGGCGGGTGCTTCGCCGTTCCGCGACCGCACCCCGGTCCCCGGCCGCGGGCGGCACCGATGACCCGCGCCGCCGCCGAGGCACCCACCTGGACCTGGCCGGTGGCCCGGCTGATGACCGACGCCGTCCTCGGCGAACTCCGGCGTACCGTGCCCGGGCACCCGGCGGCCAGGGACGGCCGGGCCTGGCGGTTCGTGGCCGTCAACCTGCACCGGACGCTCACCGGGGACGACGCCGGCTGGGACGGTGCCGATGCGGACCTGTTCCGGCAGCTGGGCGCCGCCGAGTTCGCCGCGGGCCACGATGCCCAGCGCGTGGTCCGGGCCTGCAGTGCCGGGAGCCGCCGCGCGCTGGCCGCGCTGGGCAAGCCGCCCAGCGCCGTCGTCTGCGCGTGCGCGGAGGCCCTTTTCGCCGGTGTCGAAGCCCTTTCCCGGCTGACGAGCGCCGGTTACGCCCGTGCCCGCGACGCCGGCGACCCCGGCGGCAAGCTCCTCCTCGACGCGATCCTCACCGGCGCCGCGGACCTCGAGGCGCTGTCCCGGGTCGCCCGGTGGCCCCTGCCCGAGCACGTCGTCCTCGTCGCCCTGGAGCCCGGCGCGGCCGCTCCCGGCGGGCCCGCGCTCGCCGATCTGGACGCCCCGGAACCGCGGCTGCTGCTCCCGGACGGCACCACCCCCGGCACCTTCGGCGCGCGGGCCGCCGTCGGCCCGCGCGTGCCCCTGCCCGATGCGGCGAAGTCCCTGTACTGGGCCCGCCGCACCCTGCAGCTCGTCCACGACGGCGTCCTGCCCGACCGGCCGGTCACCCACTGGGCCGACCACCTGACCACCCACTGGCTGCTGGCCGACGCCTTCCTCACCACGACCCTCGCCGACCGGGCGCTCGCCCCGCTCGACGCGCTCACCCCCACCCAGCGCACCAAGGCGGCCGACACGCTCCTCGCGCTCGTCAGCACCGGCGGCAGCGCCCCCGAGATCGCCCACCTGCTCGGCGTGCACCCCCAGACCGTCCGCCACCGCCTGCGCCTGCTCACGGACCTCTTCGGCGGCCGGCTCGCCGATCCGGCCGAACGCCTCACCCTCGAGATCGCCCTGCGCGCGCGGAAACTCGCCGGGACGGCCGCCGGCGAAATAGGCTCGACGGCATGACCGACACCGCACCGGGCGCCTGAGCCGATGGCCCGGATCCTCGTCACCGGCGCCACCCAGGGCCTGGGCCGCCTCACCGCCGAAGAGCTGCTCGCCGACGGCCACCACGTCGTCGCCCACGGGCGTGGCGCCGGGCGGCTGGACGACCTCGCCGCCCGTGGGGCCGACGTCGTCCTCGGCGACCTCGCCGATCCCGGGCAGACCCGGGAGGTCGCCGAGCAGGTGAACCGCCTCGGGCCGGTGGACGCCGTGATCCACAACGCCGGCGTCATGACCGGCCCCACGATCCTTCCGGTCAACGTCGTCGCGCCCTACCTGCTCACCGCCCTCGTCGGCCCGCCCGGGCGCCTGGTCTACCTGAGCAGCGGCATGCACCGCGGCGGCCGGGCCGAGCTGGCGGGCCTCGACTGGTCCGGGGCGCGCCCGGCCGGGTCCTATTCGGACAGCAAGCTGCTGGTCACCACGCTCGCCGCCGCCGTCGCGCGCCGGTGGACGCGGGTGTTCAGCAACGCCGTCGACCCCGGCTGGGTCCCGACCCGGATGGGCGGCGCGGGTGCCCCCGACGACCTGCGCGAAGGAGCCATGACCCAGGTCTGGCTCGCGACTTCCGACGATCCGGAAGCCCGCACCAGCGGCGGCTACTGGCACCACCGGCGGCACGCCGACCGGCATCCGGCGGCCGCCGACCACGAGTTCCAGGACCGGCTCCTCGACGCGCTCGCCGGGCACACCGGCGTTCCGCTCCCCTGACGCGCCGCCGATTCCCGGACCCCGGTCGGCGAGCATTCCGGAAACGCGCGTGAATGCGTTACGATGACGGCGAGGCGAATCGACACCGAGGGGGCTTGCCGGTGCCCGGCATCATCGATTTCTCCGTCCGGTTTCCGAGCGGCGTGCTGAAGGTCCCGGATCTGCAGTCCGCGTCGGGGGTGCCGCTGCCGGAAATCCTCGAAATCACGCACACCGAAACCATTCCGGTCCTCGGCGAGCACGAACAGGCGTGGGAGCTCGCGGTGGACGCCGGCCGGGAGGTGCTCGACCGCAGCGGCGTCGAGCCGGGCGAGGTCGGGTACGTGCTCTACGCCGGGTCCGGCGAATGGGACGTCCCCTTCTGGTCGCCGGCCGCCAAGGTGGCCGAGGAGCTGGACATCCGGCGGGCGCACTGCTTCGAGGTCGCCAACTTCTGCAACGCCACCATGACCGCGGTCCAGCTCGCGGCCGACAAGATCGCCCTCGGCCGGGCCGAGCACGTCCTCGTGCTGTCCGGTGACCGGCTCGCCGGGCTCGTCGACCACGCCGACCCCGACTCGAAACCGCTGTTCAACTTCGGCGACGCGCCCGCGGCCATCCTGCTCGGCGCGCACGACGTCCGGTTCGAGGTCGTGCACTCCGCGATGCGGACCGATCCCGCCTGGGCCGACTACTACCGCGGGGAAATCCTCGACGACCGGATCTACATGCGCCGCCGAGGGCACCGGAAAGGGCTCGGCGACGCCTATGTCCGCAATTTCGTCGAGCTCGTTTCCGAAACCCTCGGCGAACTCGAGCTGCCGCTCGGGGAAATCGCGTTCCTGCTGATGAACCAGGGCGACCGCGGTATGCACGAACGCCTGCTCGGCACGCTCGGCATTCCGCGGGAGAAGTCGGTGTTCAACTACGACCGGCTCGGGCACATGGGCGGGTCGGACCCGTTCATCGCCCTGCGCGGCCTGCTCGACGAGCACCGCCTCACCGAGGGGGACACGGTGCTCGTCGCCAGCAGCGGCATGGGGTTCAGCTGGGGCGTGACCGCGCTGCGCTACGGCAGCTGACGCCGCAGCTCGTCGAGGTGGTCGAAGCCGGCGAGGACGGTCTTCGTGTCGAGGCCGAAGTCGACCAGGCAGGCCACCTCGTCGACGCCGGTCTCCGCCAGCCGCCGCGCGATGCCGAGCGCCTTGGGCACGGTGCCGAGCAGGCCGCCGTCGTCGAAGTACCGCCGGAACGAGTGCTCGACCAGGAAGTCCAGCTCCTCCGGCGGCAGCTGGGCCGGGTCGACCCGGCGCTTGCCGTCGAGCTGCGAACCCAGGATCAGGCCCAGCGAGCTGCGGATGTACTCGCTCAGGGCGGGGCGGACCTGGTCGCGCACGCGGTCTTCGTCCGTGCCGAGGAAGGTGTGGACCATCAGCACGACGTGCCCGGGCCAGCCGTCGGCGTCCGGCCGCTGCGCCACCGCCTCCCGGTAGGCGGCGATCTTCTCCGCCAGCTGTCCGACGTCCTGGCCGAGCAGGTGGGTGAGCAGGCCGGCCCCCAGCGTGCCGGCCGCGCGGAACGTGTCCACCGAGCCGCCGCTGGTCAGCCAGATCGGCAGGTTCGCCTGCACCGGGCGCGGGTAGGTGCGGAACCGCTGGAGGGTGCCGGCGCCGTCCTTGCCGGACATTTCCTCGCCGCGCCACAGCGCGCGCACCTGCTCGGCGTAGTCGACGACCAGCCGGCGGCGGTCGGGGTAGGCGTCCGGGTTGAGGACGAAGTCCGACGCGTGCCACCCCGAGGCGAACGACAGCCCGACCCGGCCGCCGGAGATGTTGTCGACCACCGCCCACTCTTCGGCGATGCGGGCCGGGTGGTGCAGCGGCGCGACGACGCTGCCGGCGCGGATCGCCACCCGCTCGGTCACCGCGGCCACCGCGGCCCCGGTCACCGCCGGGTTCGGGTAGAGCCCGCCGAAGGGGTGGAAGTGCCGTTCCGGCGTCCACACCGCGGCGAAGTCGTTGCGGTCGGCGAACTTCGCGCCTTCCAGGAGCAGTTCGTAGCGGTCACCGGACTCGGCGGTGCTGTCGTTGGCGAAGTAGAACAGGCTGAAGTCCACCGTAAAATCCCCTCAAGAACGGTCAGTTGTCGGTTGCCGGGGCGGCCGGGCCGAGAGGGACCGCCGCCCGGTCCGCGGCGGTGGCGCCGGCCCAGCGGACGACGGCGGGCGCGGCCAGCCCGGCCAGCAGCATCACCGCACCGAAGGCCAGCCAGCCCGGCGCGCCGCCGCCGATGATGAGCACGGTCACCGCGAACGGCGCCACGGTCGACCCGAGCTGGGTCGACATGCCGAACAGGCCTTGGTACTGGCCCTGGGCGTGGTCCGGGGCCAGGCCGTAGGCCAGCGACCAGGCACCGGCGCTGTGCAGCATCTCCCCCAGCACGTGCGCCAGCGCGCCGGAGACCAGCACCAGCACCGCGGCCCACACCGGCAGCCCGGCCGCGAACGCGTAGAGCCCGCAGGTGATGGCGAGGACGAATCCCGCGCGCCGCAACGACTTCGCGCCACCGTCCGGCTTCTCCGCGCCCTTGCTGACCCGGACCTGCAGCAGCACGACGCACACGGTGTTGAGCACCAGCAGCGCGGAGAACAGCGACGACGGCGCCGCCGTGCGGCGGGCGATCCACAGCGGCAGCGCGACCGTCAGCAGCGGGCCGTTCATGATCAGCACGGCGTTGATCAGCGCGAACGCCGCGTACGGCCGGTCGCGCAGGACCCGCAGGCGCGGCCCGCCGGCGGGCTGGGCCACCGGCTCGACGCTCGGCACCCGCAGGTAGCAGAGCCCGGCGACGGCGAACAGCACCCCGGCGAGCAGGAGCAGCACGACGTACCCCGTGTGCGAGTCGAAGTACAGGCCGATCCCGCCGAGCACCGCGCCCGCGGAGACGCCGATGTTCGCGATGGAGCGGAAGTACGACCACGCCCGCACCCGGTCCTCGGGCGGGACCACGGCCGCCACCAGCGTGCCGCGCGAGGCGTCGGTCGCGGACTCGCCCATCAGCACCAGGCAGGCGGTCACCGTGAGCCAGGCGAAGCTGCCGACGAACGCGTACCCGCACGCGGTGACGCCGAGGGCGCACAGGGCGATGACCGTGGCGTTGCGCGGGCCGAGCAGGTCGGCCGCGTGCCCGGCGGGCACCGCGACGACCATCCCGGCCAGCGCGCCGATGGTCAGGGCCAGCCCGACCTGCGCCGCGGCGAGGCCCAGCGAGCCGGTGAAGTACAGGACGCTGACGGACATGATGATGCCGTGCGCGGTCGTCTTGGCCAGGTTGCTGACGCTGATCACGCGCACGACGCCCGCGGGCGGCACGAGCTCGGCCAGCGCCGCGCGCAGCCGCGTCCCGGCGGTCACCGGCCGCTCGGCTCGAGCTCGAGAGCGGTGAACGCGGGCTGCTCGCGCAGCGCCGGCCGGTCGATCTTGCCGTTGGCGTTGAGCGGCAGCGCGGCCAGGTGCACCAGCCGCCGCGGCACCATGTGCAGCGGGACGTGCTTGCGCAGCCACCGCCGCAACTCCCCGGGCGGCTGCTCGTCACCGGTGTAGAACCCGACGAGCACGGTCTCGCCGCCGGCCGGGCGGGCGAGCACCACGGCCTGGCCGATCCGCTCGTGGCGGCGCAGTGCGGCCTCGATCTCGCCGAGCTCGACGCGGTAGCCGCGCACCTTCACCTGGTTGTCGAGCCGGCCCAGGTGCACCAGCCCGCCTTCCTCGAACCGGACGCGGTCCCCGGTGCGGTAGTAGTGCTCCGGGGTCAGGCCGCCGCCTTCGTAGGGTGTCGTGCCGTCCGGGCCGTGGGCCAGGAAGCGCCCGGCGTCGTCGGCCGGGTCGAGGTAGCCGTCGAACCGCTGCGGCCCCCGGACGCACAGCTCGCCCTCCTCGGCGGGCTGCCCGTCGTCGCCGAGCACCACGTGGTCGAGGAAGTCGTAGACCGGGCCGATCGGCACCGTGTCGTTCGACGTCGGCGGCCAGCTCAGCGGGTCGAGGCCGAGCCGGAACTCGGTGCAGGCCACGGTCAGCTCGGTCGGGCCGTAGACGTTCGTGATCACCGCGTCGGGCGCCACGGCCTGCCAGCTCTCGGCCTGGTCGTAGGTGAGCGGCTCGCCGATGAACACGCTGTGCCGGACCCCGGTCGCCCGCCCCTTGGGCAGGGTGCCGAGCTCGTCGCCGACCGAGACCACCGACGGGACCGAGAACCAGTGCGTGATCGCCCGGTCCACCAGGTAGTCGACCGGGCTGAGCAGCTCCGCTTTGCCCGGCACGACCAGGGTCGCACCGCCCGCCCAGGTGACGAACAGGTCGTACACCGACGGGTCGAAGGTCAGGTCGAAGGTGTGCGACATCCGGCAGCCCGGGCCCACCGCGAAGCGCTCGACGTTGTGCTCGACGTAGGGCACGACGTTGCGGTGGCGGATCGGCACGCCTTTCGGCCGCCCGGTGGAGCCGGAGGTGAACAGCAGGTAGGCGACGGCGTCGTCGTCGGCCGGGTGCGCGGGCAGCGGTGGTTCCCCCGCCCCGGCGAGCACGTCGGCGTCCGAGGGGGCCAGCACGGCCGGGACCGCGTCCGCGAGGCCGGCCAGCTGCGGGGCACCCGACTCGTCGGCGATCAGCACGTCCGGACGGGCCAGCTCGCACACCGTCCGGTTGCGCCGCACCGGATAGCCCGGGTTCAGCGGCAGGACGGCGGCGCCCAGCCGTTGCGCGGCGAGGTACCCGGCGAACGTCGTCACGCTGTGCGCGGCCAGCAGCGCCACCCGGGCCGGCGGACCGCCGTGCTCGGCCACCATCCGCCCGGCCAGCCCGAGCGCACACCGGTGCAGCTGCGCGTAGGTCAGTTCCGTCGCGCCGATCTCGACCGCCACGGCGTCGGGCGTGCGGGCGGCGGTGCCGGCGAAGATTTCGTAGAGCGTCACGCCGTCACCGCCACGCCGGTCAGCGAAGGCGCGGTGACCTTCATCGTGGCCGGCGGATCCGTGCGCCGCGGGACCAGGTGCAGCCGCTGGACGCCCTCGTCGGCCGGCGCCAGGCCGGCCTGACAGCCGCAGGGGTCTTCGGTGTAGCCGGCGAACCGGTAGGCGATCTCCATCATCCGGTTGCGCGCGGTCGGCCGGAAGTCGGCGACCAGGTGCGCCCCGGCCCGCGCGGCCTGGTCGGCGAGCCAGCCGAGCACGATCGCGCCGACGCCGAACGAGACCACCCGGCACGAGGTCGCGAGCAGCTTGAGGTGCCACGCCCCGGCGTCCTTGGCCACCAGCAGCACCCCGACCGCGCCGTGCGGGCCGAACCGGTCGGTCAGCGTGGTCACCAGGACCTCGTGCCGCTCGTCGGAGAGCAGGCCGCGCAGCACGGCGTCCGGGTAGTGCACGCCGGTGGCGTTCATCTGGCTGGTGCGCAGGGTCAGTTCCTCCACACGGGAGAGCTCCTCCTCCCCCGCCCGCCGGATCCCGAGCTCCAGGTCCAGCGAGCGCAGGAAGTCCTCGTCGGGTCCGTCGAAGCGGTCGCGGGCGGCGTCGCGGCGGAAGGAGGCCTGGTACATCGTGCGGCGCCGCCGCGCGTCGACCGTGACGGTGGCCGGGCTGAACTCCGGCCGGCCGAGCAGCTCCAGCACGTCCGTGGCGTCGTAGCAGCGCACCTCGGGCAGGTGGTGGGCGACCTCCGCGCGTTCGACCGGCTGGTCGTCGACGAAGGCGATGGTGCCGAGCGCGAACTTCAGCTCGTCGGCGATTTCGCGCACCGAGTCGGACTTGCGGCCCCAGCCGATCTTCGGCAGCACGAAGTACTCGGCCAGGCCGAGCGCCTCCAGCCGCTCCCAGGCGTGGTCGTGGTCGTTGCGGCTGGCCACCGACTGCAGGATGCCGCGCGCGTCCAGCTCGCGCACCACCGCGCGGACCTCCTCGGCCACGCCGACCTCGGCGTCCTCCAGCAGGGTGCCCCGCCACAACGTGTTGTCGAGGTCCCAGACCAGGCACTTCACCGTAGTCACCGCTGTTCCCTTCCCGCTCAGACCCGCCACAGCGACACCGCCCACGCGGCCACCGGGCTGTTGTTCAACACCAGCACGTGTTCCCCCGCCGAGACCTCGCCCGAGCGGAGCAGCGCGTCGAGGTTGAGCACGACGTCCATCGCGCCGACGTGCCCGTACCCGGCCAGGTTCCGGGCGCACACCGGGTGGATCGGCAGGCCCAGCAGGGTTTCGTAGAAGTCGTACGCACTCGCGGTCACGTTCTGCATGAGCGTGGCGGCGACCCCGTCCTTGCCCAGGCCGGCGTCGGCGAGCACCTCGTCGACCAGCCGGCTCAGCCGCAGCCTGCTGTGCATGGCGAGCTCGAACCGGTAGCGGTCGGGCGAGGAGCACTCTTCGCGCCACTCGTACCAGGGCGCCTGCTTGTAGTCGACGCGGAACAGGTCGTGGAAGCTGCCGTCGGTCTCCTGCCGGTGTGCCACCAGCTCCGGCCGCCCGCCGCGGACCACCGTCATCGCGTAGGCACCGTCCCCGATCACGGTGACCGGGTAGCGGACGCGGTCGGCGCCGGCCGGGCGGCTCGCGTGCGTGATCAGGACGCTCTGCTTCGCCGGGTCCGCGAGCAACAGGTCCCGGGCCAGCGCCCACGCCACGCTCGAGCCCGCACAGCCGAGCCCGTCGACGGTGAAGGAGAACGTCTTCTGCAGCCCGCAGCCGGCCTGGACCCGGCCGACGTCCGAGCCCAGCAGGACGTCCGGCGCCCGCGGGCCGACCATGACGAGCACGTCGGGTTCGCCGGTGGTCTCCTTGAGCAGCTCCTGGCACGCCCGGGTCGCGTACTCCGCCGTGTCGGCCTCCGGGAAGACCCCGACCCGCGATACCCCGCTGGCCGTCGCGAACTCGGCCTCTTCGGTCGGCAACGAGTCCAGTTCGGACAGTGCCGTCACCTCGGTGAAGTCCTCGGGGAGGACACAGTGGACGGTGCCGATCCCGATCATGTCCGCTCCCGTCATGCCCACGTCCGCAGGGCTTCTTCGGCCAGCACGAGCTCGCTGATCTCGTTGCTGCCCTCGATGATTTCCATCAGCTTCGCGTCCCGGTACGCGCGCGCGACCGGGTGCCCGTCGCGGGCGCCCGCCGAGCCCAGCAGCTGCACGGCGGTGGCCGCGCCCGCCGCCGCTCCGGTCGCGGCGACGTGCTTGGCCAGCACGGCGGCGCCGCCGAGGTCGGGGTCGCCCTCGTCCCAGCACCGGCTGGCCCGGGCGCAGGCCAGCGTCGCGGACCGTTCGGCGACGTACAGGCCGGCCAGGTGCCGGCGGACGAGCTGGTGCTCGCTCAGGGCCACCCCGCCCTGCCGCCGCGCCGAGACGTGCCGGGCGGCCTCGGCCAGGCAGGTGCGCAGCATGCCCGCGCAGCCCCACGCGACGGAGATCCGGCCGTAGGTGAGCACGGTCGTCACCAGCATGCCGAGCGGGAGGGCGGTGCCGCCGAGCAGCGCGTCGGCAGGCAGCCGGACCCGGTCGAACCGGACGTCGGCGTGCCCGGCGGCGCGGCACCCGAGCGGGTCCGGCACCCGCGTCACGCGGACCCCCGGCGCGTCGGCGGGCACGACCACGCACCCGGCCTGGCCGGCCAGCTTCCCGATCACGACCAGCAGATCGGCGTAGGCCCCGACGGTGACCCACACCTTCGCGCCGTCGACGACGACCTCGTCGCCCTCGACGGTCAGCGTCGTCTCCATCGCGGCGAGGTCGCTGCCGGCACCGGGCTCGCTGAACGCCACGCCGGCGAGCGCGCCCCCGGTGAGCGCGGTCAGGTGGGCGGCGCGCTGGCGGGCGGTGCCCAGCCGCTGCACCGCCCAGGCCGCCATGCCCTGCGACGTCAGCACGCTGCGCAGCGAACCGCAGAGCGTGCCCACGTGCACGGTCAGTTCCCCGTTGTCCACACTGGACAGTCCGAGGCCGCCGTGGTCCGGGGGCACCTGCGCGCACAGGACGCCCTTGACGCCGAGCTCGCGCAGCACCTCCCGGGGCAGTTCCCCGGCGAGGTCCCAGCCCGCGGCGGCGTCCGCGGCGAGCCCGGTGGCGAGGGCGGCCGCCTCGGCGTGCGGCTCAGCCATCGGCGGTCTCCCGCAGCCGCAGCACCAGCGCGGTCATCGCGGTCACCGTGCGGAAGTGGTCCAGCTTGAGGTCGGGGCCGCCGATCGCCAGGCCGAACGCGCTCTCCAGGTGCACCACCAGTTCCATGGCGAACATCGACGAGACGAGCCCGGAGGCGAACAGGTCGAGATCGGGGTCGACGGCCTGTTTCGTGCGCTGCTCCAGGAAGGCCAGCAGGTCCGCCCGGACCGCGTCCGCGGTGACCGGCTCCCGGTTGGTCGTTGTGCTCACAGCTCTCCTCGGGTCAGTGTCGGTGGAAGCCCTGGCCGGTCTTGCGGCCGAAGTCGCCGTCGGCGACCTTGCGCAGCAGCAGCGCGCACGGTTCGTAGCCCGCGTCGCCGGTGCGTTCGTGCAGCACGCGCAGCGAGTCGACGACGTTGTCCAGGCCGATCAGGTCGGCGGTGGCCAGCGGCCCGGTCGTGTGCCCGAGGCAGCCGGTGAACGCCGCGTCCACCGCCTCGGGGGTCGCGATGCCCTCCTCGACGATCCGCGCGGCTTCGTTGATCGTCCGCTGCAGGATCCGATTGATGACGAAGCCGGGCCCGTCGCCGACGACGACGGGTTCCCGGCCGAGCCGGTCCAGCAGGGCGGTGGCGGCGGCCATCGCCGTGTCGGTGCTGCGCGGCCCGCGGATCAGCTCGACCGCGCGGATCAGGTAGGGCGGGTTCATGAAGTGGATGCCGACGAGCCGCCCGGGGTGGGTGACGGAGGCCGCGAGCTCGTCGATCGGGATGGCGGAGGTGTTGGAGACGAGCAGCGCCCCCGGCCGCACGACGGCCGACACCTCGGCGAGCACCTTCGCCTTCAGCTCGGGCCGCTCGGTGATCGACTCGATCACGACGTCGGCCTCCGCCACCGCGGCGATGCTGTCCGCGGGGGTGATTGCCCCGGCGGCGACGTCGGTGGGCAGCTTCCCCATCAGCTGGGCCAGCCGCAGCTGGCCGCGTATGTCGGCCTCGACCGCCTCGAGGCGTGCCGGATCGACGTCGACCACTGTCACCGGCAAGCCGTGACCCGCCGCCAGCGTCGCGATCGCCGTGCCCATCACCCCGGCGCCGAGCACCGCCAGCCGTTCGCCGCTCACTTGCCCTCCCTCGCCAATTCCGGCAGCTCCCGAGCCGGGACACCGCCCCGCCGCCCCCGCACCTCGGCGCCCACCGCCGCCAGCCGCACCGAATCGACGTCGACCACCGTCACCGGCAGGCCGTGACCCGCCGCCGGCGTCGCGATCGCCGTGCCCATGACCCCGGCGGCGAGCACCGCCAGCCGTTCGCCGCTCACTTGCCCTCCTTCGCCAGTTCGGGCAGCAGCTCGCCGAACGCTTCGTCGTGCGCGGCCAGGAAGGCCAGGCCTCGGCGCAGCTGCGCGCCGTCGATGGCCGAGCTGAGGCCTCGCCGCCGCAGCCAGGGTTGCCAAGCGCGCACCTGCACCGCGTCCTCGGCCAGCTCGTGGCCCTCGAGTTCGTACAGCGCGACCGCCGACAGCACGCGGCTGTCGCGGGCCAGCGCCTCCTTGGCCACCATCGCCCGCCAATCCGGCAACGGCATCGGGTCGGTCTCCAGGCCGGTGCCCGCCAGCAGGCCGAACAGGTCCCGGGTGCCGATCGAGCGCTCGTCGGCCAGGTGGTAGACCCGGCCCGCCGAGGCCGGGCTCAGCGCCAGCTCGGCGATCGCGCGCGCGATGACGTCGACCGGGGCGACCGGCTCGGCGCGGTCGTCCAGCGGGTGGGTACCGGTGGCCAAGCCGCTGGCGAGCATCAGCCACACCAGGTCCCGTGTGTTGCACGCGCCCGTGTCGCCGGCCGCCATGATCAGGCCCGGCCGGAACACCCGCGCCCGGATGCCGTCCTCTTCGGCCCGCTCCAGCAGCCGCTCGCCGACCCACTTGCTGATCCCGTAGCCGCCGAGGTCGGGGTGCAGCGGCTGGCGCCGCGTCTCCAGGCGGGTGCCGTCGGTTCCGCTCGCCGGCGCGGTCGCGGCCAGCGTCGAGACCAGGCTGAAGTCGCGGATGCCGTGGCGGCGCACCCAGTTCAGCAGGTCCACCAGCGGCAGGACGTTGTCCTCGCGCAGCACCCGGTACGGCTCGGTGAACACCACCCGGGCCGCGCAGTGCACGACGTGCCCGATCCGGTCCGGCAGCACCCCGTCGGCCAGCGCGTCCGCGGTCTCGCCGAAGGTGCGCAGGTCCGCGGGCACGGCGACGGCGCGGTCCGGATCGGGCGCGGGCAGCGCCACCGCGGCGGCCGCCTCCCGCAGCCGGGCCGCCGCCTCCGCCGGGTCCGCGGCCCGCACCAGGCAGTACACCCGGCCCGGCGTCGTCTTCAGCAGCTCGTGCAGCAGGAACGCGCCGAGGTAGCCGGTGGCGCCGGTGAGCAGGACGTCCCGGCCCGGCGCCCGCCGCCGCGACATCGGGGCGAGCGGCAGCTTCAGGTCGGCGTCGACCAGTGCGCCGTGGTCGTCCACTTCGGACGGTTCGGTGGTGCCGTCCGCCAGCTGCGCGCGCACGATCCCGGCCAGCCGCCGCACGGTGGCCCGGCTGCCGCCCGCGCGGTGGACGTTGACCAGCACGCCGTGCCGCTGCTGCAGCCGCAGCGCCATCTGCACCGACAGCAGCGACGTCCCGCCCAGCGCGCCGAACTCCTCGTCGACACCGACGGTCTCGCGCTCGAACAGTTCACCCCACAGGGCGGCGATGTCGTCCTCCAGCGACCCCGTCGCCACCGCCGGCGATTCGGCCGGGCGGGCGGGCGCGAACACGTCCAGCCGGTCCAGCGGCCAGAACCGCTTGCGCTGGAAGGGGTACGTCGGCAGTGGGACCCGGCGGCCGGTCTCGCCCGCGGCGGCCGCCCAGTCGACGTCGACGCCGTTCAGCCACGCCGTTGTCAGCAGCTCGTCGAGCTCGCCCGGCCCGTCGGCGAAGATCCGGTGGATCCCGTCCGCCGCCCCGGGGTCCACAGTGGACACGGTGGTGTCCGGCGGGAGGGCGGCGAGCAGGCCGGCCGGCGGCTGCGTCCCGACGACGACCGCGCGGCGCGGCGCCGGGCGGGCGGTGGCGGCCAGCGGGGGCCGGGGCAGCCGCAGGGCCGCGGCGAGCCGGCCGGGCGGGGCCGTCACGACCCGCCGTTCGCCGAACGCGGCCCGGCCGACCCGCAGCGTGTGCGCGATGTCGCCGATCGGGGCGCCCGGCGTGTCGAGCTCGTCGGCGAGCTGCCGCGACAACGCGTCCAGCTCGGCCCGCGTGCGCGCGGAGAGCACGAGCCGGACCGTGTCGCCCGCCTCCGCCGGAGGACGTGCCGGCTCCGGCGGCGCGGCGAGCACCGCGACCGCGTTGGTCCCGCCCACGCCCATCGAGTTCACCAGGACGTGCCGGTCGGCGGCCGGGTCGGCGACCCGCTCGGTCGGCACGTGGAACGGGCTCGCGGCCAGCTCGGCCGGGTCCCGCGGGGAGTCGAACGCCGGGTGCGGCGGCAGGACGCCGGTGCGGGCGACGTGCACGGCCTTGATGAACCCGGCGATGCCCGCCGCCGGGCCGAGGTGCCCGATGTTCGCCATCACCGAGCCGAGCCCGCAGTAGCCGGTGTCCGCGGTGCTCAGCCGGAACGCCTTGGCCAGCGCCAGCAGCTCGACGTGGTCCCCCAGCGGGGTGCCGGTGCCGTGCGCCTCGACGTAGCGGACGAGCCCGGCCGGGACGCCGGAGACGCGCAGGGCGGCCGCCACGACGTCCGCGACGCCGTCCAGGTTGGGCGCCACGTACCCGAGGCGGTCGCCGCCGTCGTTGCCGACCGCGGTGCCGCGCAGCACCGCCAGCACGGGATCACCGTCGGCGAGCGCGTCGGCCAGCCGCCGCAGCACGACCACGCCGACGCCCGAGCCGTACGTCGTCCCGCTCGACTTCGCGTCGAAGGACCGCACGTACCCGTCTTCCGACACCCACCCGCCCGGAGCCGGCTGGTAGCCGAGCAGCGGGTCGAGCACCGTCGCCCCGCCTGCGAGCACCAGGTCGCTCTCGCCGGACAGCAGGCTGAGCGTGCCGTAGTGCACCGCCGTCAGCGACGACGAGCACCCGGTCTGCACGCTCACCGAAGGCCCGCGCAGGCCCAGTTTGTAGGCGGCGCGGGAGGTCATGAAGTCCGCCTGGCCGCCCAGGGTCAGGTCCAGGTCGCCGACCGCGGCGGCGAGGCCTTCGTCGCGGACGCGCGCCGCGAACACCGCGGCCGAGTAGTTGCCGGCCGCGCTGCTGGCGAAGACCCCGGTGACCGGACCGTCCGGGCGCGGCGGGTGTCCCGCCGACTCCAGGGCCTCCCAGCAGGCTTCGAGGAAGATCCGCTGCTGCGGGTCGATGGCGTCGACCTCGCGGGCCTTGTAGCCGAAGAACTCGGCGGCGAAGTCGGCCACGCCCGGCAGCGACGCGCCGACCCGGACGAACCCAGGCGTTTCGAGGGCCGCTTCGGAGTGCCCGGCCGCGCGCAGCTGCTCGTCGCTCAGCTCGCGCATCGAGACGACACCGCGCTCGATGTTGCGCCAGTACTGCGCGGGCGTCCAGGCATCGGGGAACCGGCAGCCGACGCCGATGACGGCGATATCGGTCGGAGAACTCATGCCCGCCCACCGGCTCGGCCGAGCAGGGCACCACGCGCGGCCGGGCCCGCCGGGGCGGCCACCCGGTCTTCGGTGCCGGCGAGGAACGCCGCCTGCGCGCGGATCGTCGAGTGCCGGAACAGGTCCGACACCCGCAGCTGCCGGTCGGTCAGCTCGCGCAGGTCCTCCCAGAGCATCACGAGCAGCAGCGACGAGCCGCCCGCGTCGAGGAAGTCGCGGTCGAGCGGCAGCGCCGCCGGGTCGGCGAGGTCCAGGATCTCCGCCCACACCGCGCGGACCCGCTCCTCGAGTTCGGTGCCGGTTCCTTCGCTGGTCGTCACATTTCCTCCAGTGGCCGGGCCGACGGACCGGTGCTGAGGTCCTCGGCGGCGGTGACTATCGCGGCGAGCAGGGTTTCGGCCGTGCCGCGGTCGAACAGGGCGGTCAGCCCGGCGAGCTCGAAGGCCAGGTCGCCCGCGTCGTCGACGACGGTGAACTCGAGCTCGTACTTGATGTGCAGGGGTTCCAGGGGCCGCAGCCGGCCGGGCGGCGGGGTGTCGCGCACGGTCAGGTACACCGGGGTCACCGGCGGCCGGCTGGTGTCGCGGTCGGGGTCGAGCGCCGCGGCGACGGCGTCGAAGCGCGCCAGCGACGTGCCGAACGCGGCCTGGCCCGCCGCGCGGACGCGGCCCAGCAGCTCGGTCCACGACGGGCCGTCCCGCAGGTCGACGCGCAGCAGCAGGGTGTCGACGAACATCCCGACCACCTCCTCGTCCCGGGCCGAGCGGGTCGACCACGGGAAGGCGAAGAGGAAGTCGCGCTGGGAGCCGGTGCGGGCGAGGGCGACGCCGAGCAGCGCCGCGCCGAGCAGGAACGGCGTGCACCCGGCGGCGGTCGCGGCCGCGCGCAGGGCGGTGGCCCGCTCGGGACCGAGCGACGCGCGCACCACCAGCGCTTCGGTGCTCTGCTCGGGCGGCCGGGGCCGGTCGTGGGGCAACTCGACGTCCACCGGCGCCCCGGCCAGCCGCGCGATGACGGCATCGGTGTCCTGGTCGGCTCCCGCTTCCTCGGCGGGCGACGGCGGGGTGGCCGGGGCGAGCGGCTCGCCGCGGCCCAGCGCGGCGATCTGCCGCAGCACCAGGTCCATCGACGGCCCGTCGCAGGCGATGTGGTGGGCCACGACGACCAGCAGCACGCCGTCGCGGTGGCGGACGACCTCGGCCCGCGCGAGCGGTCCCGCGGCGAGGTCGAACCCGCGCCAGCAGGCCTCGGCGAGGTGGGCCGCCAGCCGGGGCGCGTCCCACGACCGTGCGTCGGTCACGGTCACCGGCGGCACCGCGTCGCCGGCCCGGACCACGACCCGGCGGCGCTTGCGGTCCAGCCGGAAGGCCGAGCGGAACGCGTCGTGGCGGGCCAGCACCTCGGCGGTGTCGTCCCGCAGCCTGCCCGGGTCGGTGCCCGCGGGCAGCTCGAGGACGGCGGGCACGACGTAGGCCTGCCGCAGCCACGGCAGCCGGTCCAGCGACCAGAACCGCTGCTGTGCCGCGGTCGCCGGGCGCTCCGGCCCGGGATCGGCCGGGGCCGGGGCCGCCGCGGCGGGGGCCGGTTCGGCGAGCAGGGCCGCCAGCCCGGCCACCGTCGGGTCGGCCAGGAACCGCCGGGCGGAGAGGGCCACGCCGGTCTCCTCCTCGATCCTGCGGAGCATGCGCACGACGAGCAGCGAATGCCCGCCCAGGGCGAAGAAGTCCGCCCGGGGCCCGAGCTGCCCCGCTTCCGCCCCCAGCTCGCCCAGCGCGGCTGCGAACAGCTCCGCGGCGCGGTGCTGCGTGCCGGACAACGCCGTGGTGGCAGGCGCTTCCGCCCGGACGGGCTCTTCGGCGGGCGGCTCCGCGGCGAACCGCGAGAGGTCGGCGGCGGGGTCGGCGAGGACCAGCGCCAGGATGTCCACATAGGACTCCAGCAGCGCGGCCGCGACCTCGGCGGGGTACCGGCCGGTGTCGTGCTCCAGGCTCACCCGGGCCTCGTCGCCGCGCGGCTCGACGGTGAGCAGGAGGTCGAACTTGGCCGTGCCGGTCGGCAGGATCTCCGGCTGGTCCCAGCGCACCGGGACGTCCGCGGCCGGCCGGGGGAAGTTCTGCAGCGCGAAGGCGACGTCGACGAGCTCGGTCCGGGCGGCCGCGGTGAGCCGGTCGAACGGGATGCGCTGGTGGGTCAGCGCCCGGTAGGCCTCGCCGCGCACCCGGCGGCACAGTTCGGTGAAGCCGGCGCCGTCCGGCACGGCGCACCGCAGCGGCACCGTGTTGACGAAGAACCCCACCAGGTCTTCGACCTCGACCGAACTCCGGTTGGCGGTGATCGCGGCGGCCAGGAACTCCGTGCGCGCCGAGCGCAGCCGCAGCAGCAACTGGAAGGCGGAGAACAGGACCACGAAGGGCGTCAACCGGTGGGCCCGCGCGTAGTCCGCCACCGACTGCCACAACGGCGCGGGCAGGACGGCGACCTGCTCGGCACCGTCGCGGACCACCCGGCGGCCGGGCTCCTTCGGCAGGGCCCCGGCGAGGGTCAGCCCGGCCGGTACCCCGGCCAGTTCGGCCAGCCGCTGCCGGATCCGGTCCGCGGTTTCGGCCGAGCCGGCGTCCGCGGCGTCGCGGCGGGCGAACTCGGCGTACTGCTCGCCGAGCCCGGGCAGCCGCACCGGCCGGCCGCGCACGGCGGCGTCGTAGGCCAGCGCGAGGTCGGTGCCGAGCCGGCCGAGCGACCAGCCGTCGAAGGCGATGTGGTGCAGCACGAGCAGCACCGCGTCCTCGGCGCCGTGGAAGACGGTGGCCCGCAGGACCGGGCCCGCGGCCAGGTCGAACGGCAGGGCGACCCGGTGTGAAGCGCTTTCACGGGCGTCTTCGGTCGCGACGACCTCGACGTCGACCGGGGCCGCCGGGACCACCTGCTGCACGGGATCGCCGTCCCGCAGGAGGTACCGGGTGCGCAGCACCTCGTGCCGCCGGACGACCTCGGTGAGCGCGGCCCGCAGGGCGGGCACGTCCACCCGGCCGTGCCACCGCAGGAAGACGGGGACGTTGTAGGTGGCCGCGCCCGGGGCGGCCTGGTCCACCAGCCACAGGCGGCGCTGGGCCGCCGACAGCGGCGCCTCCCCCGGGCCGGGACCGCCGTGCGGCCGATCGGCCGAAGCAATGGGCGAGGACGTCGGAATTCGACCTTGTTCGCGAATTTCGCGCAACTTTCACACCCCCTGCCGACCACCATAGGCAACCTTTTCGTAGATCATTATGTGATCTGGGTCACGACCCACCTTCGTCGGCGATTCCCTGATCATTCGCTCACTCCCGGAGCCGATCAGGTATCGTGCCGGGCGGACGTGATCGAATTGACCGGGCCTCGCCGATTAATCGGAATTCCCGGCAGGTGAACAAAGGACGAACATGCGCACCGAGCTCAGCAATCCGGCGACCGCGCCCGCCCCGGCCGGCCCCTACTCCCAGGTGGCCCGGCTGGACTTCGGCGACGGCGCGCTCCTCATCCTCTCCGGCCAGGTCGCCCTCGACGACGACAACGCCGCGATCGTCGGCGAGGGCGACGTCGCGGTGCAGGCCGAACGGACCCTGGAGGTGATCGGGGCGATCCTGAAGGCGCACGGCGCCGGGTTCGCCGACGTCGTCAACATCCGGACCTACCTCACCGACATGGCCGACCGGGCGGCGTACGCGCAGGTGCGCGCGCGGTACTTCACCGGCGACCTGCCGACCAGCACCACCGTCGCCGTGGCCGCCCTGTTCCGGCCCGAGGCGCTGATCGAGATCGAGGTCACCGCGGTCGTCCGGGGTCGCTGACCCACGTCCACGCACCAGGGGGAAAAGTGCAGCTCAACCGCTTTGTCACCGCCGAATTCCAGGCCGCCGCGGAACGCCTGCGGGTGCCGGAGATGGGCACCGAGGTGATCGCCCGGCTGCTGGCCGACCTCGTCTGCCTGCACCGGCCGAGCCGGGTGCTCGAGGTCGGCATGGGGTACACGACCCCGTTCCTGGCCGCGGCCCTGGCCGACGTGCGGGACCAGGTGGCCGCCGAGTCGGCGGCGCTCGCCGAGAAGACCAGCCGCCACCTCGCCGACCACGACGAGCTCGACGACACGTGGCTCAACGCCGCGCCGGCCCTGGTCACCCCGGAGTTCCACCTCCGGCCGTACCGGCCGTCCCTGGTCGCCGTCGACGACCTGTCGATCCCCGAGTCCTCGGCCGAACGGGTGCTCGGCGTGCTCCGGGAACTGCGGCTGGAGGACCTGGTGACGGTCGTCAACGCCGATATCCGCGACTGCGCCGACCGGCTGCCCGAGGGGTTCGCACCGATCGACTTCGCGTGGGTCGACGCCTGGGAGTGCCTGTACTTTTTCGACAATTTCTGGGAACGCATCAACCCGGACGGCGGAATCGTCCTGATGCATTATCTGCTGACCTATCCGGAGGGTGAGGTGATTGTCCGGTACATCGGCGAGTTCGCCCGCACGAATCCGGGTGAGCTGGAAGTCGTCAACCTCCTCGAATCGCAGAAACTGACCCAGAACAGCCTGACGATGATCCGCCGGACCGGCGGCACCCGAAAGCGCCGCTACGGCGGCCCGGGCGGCCGGGTGCGCTATTCACCGGAGCTGCGCGCGGCCGCCGAGGCCCACCGGGACGCCCTCCGGTCGTGATCACCCCGCCCCGGCCGCCGGATCACGGCGGCCGGAGCGGGGCCGTTCATGGGTGTTGCAGCTCCCGAACCCGCGTGGCGAGCTCGCCGAACGACTCCGCCAGCAGGACATCCGCCGGCTCCAGCACGATCCCCAGGCCGCTGCGCACCCGGGAGGCCACCTGCATGGCCAGGATGGAATTCCCGCCGAGGTCGAGGAAGTTCGCATCGGCCGGGGTGCCGGTCACGCCCAGCACCTCGCGCCACGCCCGCTCCAGCACATCCCCCGCCGGCTCACCGGACGACCGCTCGGACACGCCGGCCGCCGACCCCGCAACCGGCTCGCCGGACGCCCGATCCGGCACGCCACCCGCGAGCCCAGCAGCCGGTTCACCAGGCGGCCGCGACGGCAGGCCACCCGCGAGCCCAGCAGCCGGTTCACCAGGCGGCCGCGACGGCACGCCACCCGCCAGCTCAGCGACCGGCCCGCCGGATGTGCGACCGGGCACGCCACCGACCGACTCCGCGTCCAGCCCATCGGCCGCCCGCCCCAGCACGCCGGCCGCCGACCCTGCAACCGGCCCGGGCGGCGCAACCGGCGAGCCGGGCGGCCGATCCAGCGACGCGAGCAGGGCCGCGCGGTCGGCTTTTCCGGTAGCTCCCAGCGGAACCTCGTCGAGCACGATCCAGCGGGCAGGCACCATGTAGGCCGGAAGCACCCGGCCGAGCGCGGCCGACAGCTCCGCCGGACCGGGGCCACCACCCGCCGCCGGTAGCACGAACCCCGCCAGCCACGCCGACGGGCCATCGCCGACCTTCTCCACGAACGCCGCCGCCACCCCGTCGACGGCCGCCGCGGCCTTCTCGATCTCCTCCAGCTCGATCCGGTACCCGCGCAGCTTCACCTGGCGGTCGCGCCGCCCGACCAGTTCCAGCGCGCCACCGGGCAATTCGCGCACCAGGTCTCCCGTGCGGTAGCTCGGCGCGCCCGTCTCGTCCGGCACGAACCGTTCCGCGGTCAGGTCCGGCCGCCCGAGGTAGCCGAGCGCGACACCGGCGCCGCCGACGAGCAGCTCGCCGGTCTCCCCGGCCGCGACCGGCTCGCCGTCTTCGCCGACGACCGCGAGGGTGGTTTCCTGCAGCGCGAACCCGATCGGGATGCGGTCCAGCCCGGCCAGGGACTCCGGTGTGCAGTCGAAGAAGGTGGCGAAGGTCGTCGTCTCGGTCGGCCCGTAGCCGTTGACCAGCCGGCCGGGCGCGCCGTGGGCGAGCACCTCGCGCACCGCGCCGAGGTCGAGCTGTTCGCCGCCGACCACCAGCGTGTCCAGGAACCCGAAGGCGGCGGGGTGTTCCCGCGCCGCCGCGTGGAACAACGACGTCGTCAGGAAAGCCGCGGACACCCGGGCGTCCCGGGCCAGCCGCGCCCACTCCGGCGGCGGCAGCTCGGCCACGGTCGGCAGCACGACCACGGTGGCGCCGTTGCCGAGGGTGTTCCACAGCTCGAACGTGGTCGCGTCGAAGGCCGGGTTGGCCGTGTTCGCGACGCGGTCCCCGGGGCCGAGCGTGCAGAACCGCGCCCCGGTCGCGAGCCGGCGGACGGCGCGGTGCGGGACCAGCACCCCCTTGGGCGTCCCGGTGGACCCGGACGTGGAACAGACGTAGGCGACGTCTTCCCCGGTCAGCTCGACCTCCGGTGCCGCCGGGCCGCCACCGGCGTCCGGGACCGGCAGCGACGGCAGGTTCGCGGCGGGCTGGCCGGCCACGACCCGCGCGCCGGCGTCCCCGAGGATCGTCGCGACCCGGCCGGGCGGGGCCTGGGGGTCGACCGGCAGGTAGGCGGCGCCGGCCCGGAGGATGCCGAGCACGGCCACCACGAGGTCGGGGGACCGCGGCGTGGTGACGCCGACGACGTCGCCGCGCCCGACACCGGCGGCCGCCAGCTCGCCGGCGAACCGGCCCGAACGCCGCCACAGCGCGGCGTAGGTCAGGCTCGCGCCGGTGCGCGCGTCGGCGACCGCTTCGGCCTCCGGTGTGCGGCTCACCCACTGCCCGACGAGCGCCGGTACCGTTCCGGCTTGCTGCACTGTCGCTCCTCCCACGCCGGGGAACGGGATCAGCCCCGGAAGCCGCGCTGGTGAAGGGAAAGCGCCACGCGAGCCGAGCGTCCGTGCGCGCTTGCGGCAGACTGCGGGCGCGACCCTGCGCCGACGGCGCCGTGCACCGTGTCTGCGATTCCCCCGAGCGAGCCCCCAGAAGTTCCCCGGCACCAACGGTCGAATCCGATGCCAGTTGGTGAAAACCATACCGAGCACCGAAGGGATGCCAACCCGCCAATCAGGTGACTGGTCACGGTAGCGTCACGCACGCGCGGTCACTGTCCACATTGGACGATCAAGAAGCACTGCGAGGAAACAGAATGCGCGTTTGACGACGTGACGAACACCGGCCGCCAAGGCCGATCGCCTTCACCGCCACCGCCTCGCCCGGGTGGCTGTTGCCGGACTCGCCGCGAGCCTGTCCGGGCGTGGCACTGAGTGCCATCCAGGTCAAGAAACGGGCCGCTCGCCACCGAGCGCGGCCCGGACTTCGGCGAGCACCTGCTGCAGCGGAGTCGCCGTGGTCAGCACGGCGACCACCGTGGCGGCGTCGCCGCCCTCGGTGCCGGCCCGCGCTCGGAAAGCGTCGGCGACCAGCGCGAACGCCTCGGCCGCGTCGGCCTGGATGTCGCCCTTCCCGCCACTGCGCAGCCAGCGCCGGAGGACGTGATTGTTGGCGGCGGCGATCGCCGCGGCGAGCACGGCCGCACGCAGGCTGGCCGCCTCGTCGCCCTGGTCCTCGAACCGTGCCTGCAGGTACCGCGTGAGCACGCGCTGGTAGCGATCGACCGTCGCGACCTCCTTGTCGCGCAGGGAAGGCACGGCGCGGGTCAAGGCGAAGCGCTTGAGCGAGACGTCGAGGTCGTCGGCGTAGGCGTCCAGGACCAGCCCGACCGCGGCACACGCCACTTCGACCGGATCGCGCCCCGGGTCCGCGGCCGCGAACACCTCTTCCATCTCGGCCACGATCTCGTCGTGGTTGGCGAAGAGCACGTCGTCCTTGGTTTCGAAGTACCGGAAGAACGTCCGGCGGCCGATGCCGGCCGCGGCCGCGATGTCGTCCACCGTGGTGGCCTCGTAGCCGTTCGCCGCGAACAGGTCCACGGCCGCCGCGGCGAGCGCGCGCCGCAGCCGCCGCCGGCCCGCGGGGGTGGCGCCGGCCCGAGTGGCGGGCGCGCGGTGCGGTGCGTCGGTCATGACGGGAAAAGTAGCAGCCCGGCTTGCTAGTGGCACTCAGTGCCGCTAACCTGGCATCCTCACCCCGAGCGGAAGGCGCCGAAGATGTCGCTCGACCAGGATCTGCAGCCGGTCTCGCCCCGCGACCGGGCCGACGCGGTGTACCGGCGGCTCTTCGGCTGGTCGGTGCAGTGGCGCGGGAGCCAGCCGTTCCTGTCGCTGGAGAACGGCATCTGCGCCGCGACGCTGCCGAAGCTGAGTGCCGCCCCGGTCCTGGCGCGGCTCGCCGCCAACGGCTGCCAGGGCCCGGCCGTGGTCATGCCGACCCAGCAGGGACAACGGGTGGCGATCCTGGCGGAAACCGACGGCCTCATCCCGCCGCAGTTCGAACTCCCCCGGACCGTCGAGGTGCTCGCGTGGGGCACGCTGCTCCCCCTGCCCCTCGACCCCCGGCGCGGCACGCCGGGCGCGGAGTGGCTGGTCGCCCCGGATCCGCAGCGCCGGTGGCTCCCGAGCCTGGACGCCGTGCTCGCCGGCCTCCACCGGCAGTAACACGCCAGGCGCTCAAGGAACGCTCAAGCCTCGGCAGACCATCGGGAACCGCCGAGCGGCCCACCCGCAAGCACCGCCACCCGCGGGCGCCACCCCGCTCAAGCCTCGGCGCATCCCCAAGAAACGCCGATCGGACCGCCACCGGAACCCGCGGGCGCCAAGCCGCTCAAACTACGGCAGACCCTCACGAAACGCCGAGCGGCCCAACCGCAAGCACCCGCCGCCGGAACTCTGCGGGCGCCAAGCCGTTCTCCCGCTTGAAAACCGACCCGAAGTGCGATGCCCCGCGAAACCCCCACCGGGCACCGATCGCGGACGCCGGGACGTGCGCGAGTGCCGGGTCGGCGAGGTCGAGCCGGCAGCGTTCGATGCGGCGGTCGCGGATGCAGCGGGACACCGTGGTGCCGGTCCGCTCGAACAGGCTGTGCAGCGCCCGCGGCGAAAGGAAGTGCGCGGCGGCGATCCGGCCGGGGTCGAGACCGGGGTCGGCCAGGTGGCCGTCGATGTGGGCGAGGATCCGCTCGAGCAGCTCCTCGTGCGGGGGCCGCGCCGGCACGGGGGGCCCGAGTTCGCTGCGCAGCATCGTGCCGACGAGGGTCATCAGCGACCGGACGGCGGTGGGCCCGTGCGGCCCGAGCGCCTCCAGGTTCCGGTTGACGCTGAGCACCGTGCTCCACACCGTGTCGGTGAGGCCCGGCGCGCAGGCGAACGGCGTCGCGGTGATCTCGGCCAGCGGATCGCCCGGCCGGGACGTGATCGCGCTCTTCGGGAACCGGATGCAGGTGGAGCGGTAGCCGTCGCCCACGGTCAGGGTGGCCGGTTTGCCCGAGTCGTACAACGCGAACAGACCGGGTTTCAGCAGCGCGGCCCGGCCGTCCTGCGCGATGCGGATTTCGCCGGCGAGCTGCAGGGTGAGCACGTAGAACCCGGCGTCGACGGGGCGGATCGTGCGGTGGTCGCGATGCGCCGCGTGCCGTCCGGAGGCCATGTCGACGAAGCTGACGCCGTGAAGGTGCCGGTCACGGACGCGGCCGGTGAACTGCTCCGGCCGGTCGCAGTCGAACTCGAAGCTCAGCACACTGCGCCGGACCGCGGCCGCCCACGACGTGAGCGTGATCGGTCGCGGGGCCAAGCCGGTGAACTGCTCGGGCAGCGATGCGAATGACGTCATCGGCGCACTCCACGGTCGGTCCCGCCCACGGTACCCAGCCGCCGCGCCGCGGACCAGTGCGCCGGCTCGACACCACCGTGCGCTCTCGCGCCACCCGCCGGCTCGCGGTGTTCCTAGAGTTCGCGTCGGCGGACGTCTCAGCGCAGAGGAGCCATCCATGACCCACGTGCAAGGTTCGCACCACGTGACGCTTTCCGTGGCGGACGCCCAGGAGGACGTCGACTTCCACGTCAAGATCCTCGGCCTGCGCTTCATCAAGCGCACCGTCCTGTTCGACGGTTCCCTGCCGATCTACCACCTCTACTACTCCAACGCCGCGGGCGACCCCTCGAGCGTCGTCACGACCTTCCCGTGGGCGCAGGCCGGGTTCTTCGGCAAGCGCGGCACCAACCAGGCCCGCGAGGTCCTGCTGTCGGTCCCGGAGCACTCGCTGGACTTCTGGCACGGCCGGCTGACCGAGCACGACGTCGAGGTCACCGACGTCGAACGGTTCGGCAGGCGCCGGCTCGCGTTCCGGCACCCCTCGGGCATCGAGTACCGGTTCGTCGGCAACAGCGGCGACGACCGGGCCGGCCACCCCGGCCACGGCGTGCCGCCGGAGCACGCGATCCACGGCATCCACGGCGTCGGGGTGCACATGGCCACGCCCGACCGCATGGTCGAATTCGCCGGCGAGTCGTTCCACGCCCAGGACGGCCTCGCCGAGGAGGGCGACGTCATCGGGCTGCAGATCGGCGACGCCAAGCACGGCAACCACCTCGAGATCACCGTCAACCGCACCGACGACCAGGGCACCTGGGGCTACGGCGCCGGCACCTACCACCACTTCGCGTGGAACGCCGCCACCCTGGAGAACCAGGACGCGCTGAAGTTCGAGATCGAAGGCCGCGGCTACACCGACATCTCCGAGCTCAAGGACCGCAAGTACTTCAAGAGCGTCTACGTCCGCACCCCGAGCGGCGCGTTGTTCGAGCTGGCCGTCACCCACGCCGACGGCGGCTGGACCTGCGACGAGTCCCCGCACGAGCTCGGCAGCCGCTTCCAGCTGCCGGAACAGTTCGAACACCGCCGCGACGAGATCCTGGGCCGGCTGGAACCGATCGACATCTGAGGGCGGCGCGCACGACCGCACCGCACGTGGCCGGCGGGCACGAGGTCACCTGCCCGATGGGCCCGCTGCCGGCCGAGCGAACTCGGACGAGACCGTGCGGCCCGTCATCGGCTGGATCCTGCCCACGCTGCCCACCCGAGGAGGGACACTGTGAACCACCTGCACGTCAGCGCCGAGTTCGACGCGGTCATGGCCCGGCTCGACGCGATCGCGCCGCTCATCGAGGACACCGCCGACCAGGGCGAGGTCCTCGGCCGCGTGCCCGACGAGCCCGCCAAGGCCCTGCAGGGCACCGGCGCGTTCAAGATCGGCATCCCCCGCGAACTCGGCGGCTACGAGTTCTCGCCGCGCCAGGTGATCGACACGATCGCCCGGCTGTCCTATGCGGACGCTTCGGCCGGCTGGGCGTTCATGGCCGTGCAGATGGTCACCGGCACGACGGCCGCCTACCTCGGCCCGGAGGCCGCCGCGGACCTGTACCCGGACGCCGGCCGCGGCGATCACGCGCTCATCGCCGGCCAGGGCACCAAGCTCGGCACGGCCGTCCGGGTGGACGGCGGCTACCGCATCAGCGGGCACTGGCACTTCGCGTCCGGGATCTCGATGGCGACCCACATCCACACCGCCGCGCTGTGCGCGGAGACCGGCGAACCGCTGGTCTTCACGCTGCCCAAGGAGCAGGCCGCCGTCATCGACAACTGGGACGTCATGGGCCTGCGGGCGACCAGCAGCCACGACTACGTGTGCGAGGACGTGTTCGTGCCGGAGAGCCACGTGTACGGCATCGCGACCACCGACGTCCGGCACGGCGGCGCGATCTACCGGATGGGGCTGGCGAACATGGCCGGCGTCTGCCACGCCGGCTGGGCGCTCGGCGTCGGACGCCGGATGCTCGACGAGCTGAAAGCGTTGGCGGCCAAGAAGACCGGCGTCCCGGGGGCGTCGGTGGACACGCAGCAGTTCTACGCCGAGTACGCCCAGGCCGAGGCGAAACTGCGGGCGGCGCAGGCGTGGGCGAAGGAAGTCTGGACGGCCAACGAAGACACCCTGGACCGCGGCGAACCGCTGGACACCGAACAGGAGACGCTGACGCGGTTGATGCTCAACAACACGACGTGGTCGGTGCACGCGGTGGGCCAGACGGTCTACAAGTGGGCGGCGACGGCGGCCCTGCGCCACGGCGTCCTGCAGCGGTTCTTCCGCGACCTGCACGCGGGCACCCAGCACGTCACCTCCAGCCCGGTCGTGCTGCAGAACTGCGGCAAGCTCCTGAGCGGCCTGGCCCCCGGCGCGCGGTGGGTGTTCCTCGATCTGCAGGAATCGCGGTGACGGCCGGGCTCACCGAATGGGGCGCTCCGGCGGACCGGGCGGCGCTGGCCGTGCTCGCCGTGCACGGGCGCGGCCAGGATCCCGCCTTCATGCGGGCGACGGCACGTCGGCTCGGCACGGCGTCCGCGCGGTTCTTCGCGCCCGAAGCCGAGGGCAACACGTGGTATCCGCTGTCGTTCCTGGAGCCGGTCGAGCGCAACCAGCCCGCGCTCGACCGGGCGGTGCAGGTGCTGGAGTTCTCCCTCGACCGGCTCGCCGAGGCCGGTTTCGGTGGTGACCGGGTGGTGCTGTGGGGCTTTTCCCAAGGCGCCTGCCTGCTGGCGCACCTGGTGCTGAGCGCCCCGCGGCCGGTGGCCGGGCTGGTCCTGTTCACCGGCGGCTACCCCGGCACCACCCCGCCCGCGCCGGGCAGCCGGGCCCTGCGCGGGGTTCCCGTGGTGCTGCGGAGCATCGAGCACGATCCGTGGGTACCCCGGTACCGGGTCGAGGAGACAGCCGCGGTGTTGCGGCAAGCCGGAGCGGAGGTGGACCTGCGCATCGACCCGGGCACCGAGCACATCATCACCGATGAAGCCTGCGCGACGGCCACCGAGCTGCTCGACGCGGTGGCGGCGCGCGGCGCGGGAGAGCCGGGTGCGGCAAACGGTTGTTGACGGCGACCTGGTCGCGCTCAGTCCTCGGTGTACCGGCCGGCCAGTTCCGCCGCGCCGAAGGAAACGTCGAAGCGGTCGCACCAGAGGCTCACGCTGCGATAACCGGCCAAGTCCGTCCCGGCCGGCAGCGGGTAGTTCTGGTTTCCCTTGTTGCCCTTGAGCTTGCCCGCGTCGAGGTGCTTGCCGTCGTCGAAGACGGCCCAGCCGTCCTTGCCCGGCTTCACCGGCGCGTCGGTGAGCCAGACGTGCACGTCCGGGCCGCTGCTCGTCTCGAGGTTTTCCAGGCGCAGCACGAGCGATCCGTCGGCCGCACGCAGGATCCGGACGGTTCCGGCGGTCCGGTGCTCGTGGCTGATCAGCCTGCCGGTCGCGAGGTCGGCGGGTTCCGCCGGGCGAGACGGCACGGACACCGGCGGCACGGACACCGTCGCCGGTGCGGCGGCGGGCTCGGGCAGCGCTTCCTGCACCGTTTCGTCCACCCAGAGCTGCCACGGCTGGAACCAGTACAGGCCCGCGGCGACCGCGACGAGCCCCGCCACCAGCACGCCGATGAACCAGGGCCGCCCGAATACCCGCCGGGTGCGGTTCATCTCGCTCTCCTCCACGTCGTCGGTTGCCCCTCATTCAACGGGAAGAATGGCCCGGCCCGCGCTCCGAGCACGGTTACCGATCCCTTACGGCGAACTAATTGCCGGCTTCGTCCGGGGCGTCCGCGGGCGGGTGCAGTTTGCGGAACTCGGCCAGCAGCATGCTGCGGCGTTCCGGCGCCAACACCCCCGGCGATTCGTCGGGCAGTTCGCCGAGCGTGGTGATCGTCCGGCGGAACTGGTCGATGTAGCTTCCGCAGCCTTCGCAGATGGCGACGTGGTCGACCAGACGGCGCTCCGTGGCCGGATCGAGCTCGCCGTCGAGGAAGGCCGAGACCAGCTCGACCAGCTCCTGACATGTCATCTTCTTCATGTCGACCACCCGTTCAGACTACCTGTCCGACCTTCCTCGGCACCGCCGTGCAACCAAGAGCTACGGACATACAGTGTCGGAGGGTCGCGCAGCGTTACACCGCGCACGAGGATCGCGGTCCAGTCCCCTTCGAAGACGGGCCGTCACGGTGCGATCGCGTCCGGGTCGTCGCCCGCCGGCGCGGGCGTCAGGTAGTCTTCGAGCCGCTGCCGGACCGCCGCCCTCGCCCGGTGCAGCAGAACCCGCTGGTTCGCCGCCGAAATCTCCAGCATCTCGCAGACCTCTTCGGACGTGCACCCCTCGACATCGCGCAGCGTGAGCACGATCTGCTGCCGCTCGGGCAATTCCGTCAGCGCCGACGACACTTCATTTCTGATTTCCGTCGCCATTGCTTCCTGTTCCGGCGTCGGCCACGCGGCCGGATAGGCCCACCAATCGCCGGGGTACGGATCGGTGGAACCGCGAAAACGGGACGGGTCGACCGTCGGCCCGAAGTCCTCCGCCAGGACCACACTGCTCCAGGGGACGGTACGCCTTTCTTGGGTACTACGCCGTTTGGCGGCGTTCACGAGAATCCGGAAGACCCACGTCTTCAACGATGAGCGGCCCTCGAAGTCGCCGATTCCGCGCACCACGGCCAGCCAAGTGTCCTGGACCAGCTCGTGCGCCGAATCGTTGGTGCTGACGAAGGATCGCGCCACGCGCAAGAGTTTTCCCGACCACGCGTCGAGAAGGAGCGCATACGCCGTTTCATCGCCACCCCTGAGCCGGGTGACGAGTTCGGCATCGGACGGGAGCGGTTGTGCTCCCCCAGTAAATCCTCCCACGGGCCGAGGGTAGCTCAAGACATGGGAGGGCGCAGACAATAGAGCAGCGCATTGATCAACGGAACAGAGCGTATTCGGAAACGCTCGGAACGGCGGTTGCGGCGGCGAAAACCGTGCGGCTCGTCACATCAGGTGACGGCGGGTGTGACGGCGGTGCGACTCCGCGGTCACGGCGAGTCGTGCAGGGTCGGCCCGATGGTCTTCCCTTCTACCGAGGACGCCACGATGCCTGACCTCATCGCCGTCGAGCCGGGCGGCCCGGAATGCGGCTGCGAACTGGTGGCCGTCCTCGGGGAGCAGGACCGGCTGCTGGTGCCGCACCGCTGCGGGGACGACTTCCTCGGCTACCTCGGCGACCTGCTCGGGTCGCGGCTGAGCGCCGGGAACCTGGTCGTGGCCGGGCCCGCGCTGGACGACGGCCGGGCCGCGGCCGCACTCCGCGCCGGCGACCTCGGCGCGCGACGGCTGGTCCCGTACCGCCCCGGGCGCGGCGTCCTGGCCCTCGCCGACGATCTCGGTCTCCCCGTCGCCGGGGTCGGCGGCGACACCGACGCCGCGTGCCGCCGGTTCCTCCGGTTCGGTGGCGCCGAAGCGCTCGACGGACCCGCCGGGCTGCACCTGCTGGCCGGCGCGGTCGGCGCTCCGCTCGTGCCGGGCCGGCCGGTCGCCACCGAGCACGGCCTCTGCTCGGCGGTGCGGGCGCTGCTGCCCGTCGCGGGGCGCGTGCTCGTCCGGCGGGATTCCGGCCGGGGCGAGGGGCTGGTGGTGACCGTGCACGACGAGATCCGCGACGAACGGCACCCGATCGTGCGGGTGCCCGGCGACGACTGCGACTTCGCTTTCCTCGCCGCCGAACTGTGGCCGCTGCTGAGCGACCACGGCGGCGCGGACGTGCTCGTCGAGGTGCACCGCCGGGTCCTGCGCGCCCACGTCGCGGAGTTCTGGGTGCCCGGGCCCGCCGGTCCGCCCGATCTGCTGGGCCTCGCCGAACGGCGGCCCGGCGTCGCGGGCCTCGAAGTGCCCGGCGGGAACCTGACCGCGGCCCTGCGCGCCGAGCTGACCTCGCACAGCGTGAACGTCGCGGCCGAGGCGGGGCGGCGGGGGTACGCCGGTGCGCTGCGCGTCGACTCGGTGGTGACCGGGGACGGGTGGTTCGTCAGCGGGGTGCGAGCCGGCGCCGGCCGGTACGGCCCGGTCGCGCGGCTCGCCCGGGCGCTGGCCGGCCCGGACCACACCCGGGACCGGGTGCTGCTGACCCGCGCGGGCATCAAGGTGCGCGATTTCCCGACGGCCGTCGCGGCGCTCGAGATCGCCGAGGTGGCCTACGACCGGCCGGCCCGGACCGGGGTGGCCGTCACCGTCGACGCCACGGCGTGCCGCGGCGAAATCGGCTGGCTGGTCGCCGGGCGCGACGCGGCGCACGCCGCCCGGCTGGAGCAGCGGGCGCTCGCGGCGTTGCGGATGACGTGGAGCTGTGCCGAGTGACGGTCGTGTGACGCCGCAGCGCGGAGGGTGGAACCATGGACACAGCAATCGGTACGCGCCCGGGGACGCGGTCCCCGGCCGAGCTCGGCCCGGCCGGGCTGCTGACCGTGCTGAGCGGCGCCGGCCTGTCGATCGTCGACTTCTTCATCGTCAACGTCGCCTTGCCGACCATCGACCGCACCCTGCACGCGACACCCGTCGTGCTGCAGCTGGTCGTCGCGGCCTACGGGATCGCCTACGCCACCCTGCTGGTGCTCGGCGGGCGGCTCGGCGACCACTTCGGCAGGCGGCGGCTGTTCGCCGTCGGCCTCGGCCTGTTCACCCTCACCTCGCTCGCCGGCGGCCTCGCACCGACGGCCGGCCTGCTGGTGGCGGCCCGGGCCGCGCAAGGGGCGTCGGCGGCGCTGATGGTGCCGCAGGTGCTGTCGATCATCCAGGCCACCACCGCCGGCGAGCGGCGGTCGAAGGCACTGGGCTGGTGGGGAGCCACTTCGGGGCTGGCCATGTGCGTCGGCCAGCTGGCGGGCGGCCTCCTGGTGACGGCCGACCTCGGCGGCCTGACCTGGCGGCCCATCTTCCTGGTGAACGTGCCGATCGGGCTGGTCTGCCTGCTCGCGCTCCGGCGAACCGTGCCGGAGAGCCGCTCGGAGCGCCCGCTCGGCCTCGACCGGGCCGGCACCCCGCTGTTCGGTGCGCTGGTCCTGGCGGTCCTGGTGCCGCTGATGGCCGGCCGCGTGCTGGGCTGGCCGTGGTGGACGTGGCTGTCGCTGGGCGCCGCGCCGGTGCTCGCGGTGCTGTTCGCCCGCACGCAGCGGCGGGCCGAGCGGCAGGACGCCACCCCGCTGCTGCCGCCGTCCCTGCTCGCGCTGCCCAGCATGCGACGCGGACTGGCGCTCAGCGCCCCGTTTTTCGCCGGCTTCGGCGCTTTCCTGTTCGTGTACGCGCTGACGCTGCAGGACGGCCTCCGGTTCAGCGCCGCGGCCGCGGGCCTCGCGATCACCCCGATGGCGGTCGGGTTCCTGGTGGCCTCGCTGGTCAGCAGCAGGTTGACAGTCCACATCGGACACCGAGTGGTGACGACGGGCGCCATCGCCCAGGCAGCCGGGATCGCCGTCCTCATCGGCACGGTCCTGCTCGCCTGGCCGCACGTACCGATCCTCGCCCTGGTCCCGGGCATGGCCCTCGCGGGCTTCGGCCAGGGCCTGACGATGACGACGATGTTCCGCGTCGTCCTGTCCCGAGTGCCGGCCACCCAGGCCGGCGCCGGGAGCGGCGTGCTGGTGACCGTGCAGCAGGTGTCGGTGGCCGCGGGCGTGGCCACGCTCGGCAGCTCGTACCTGTGGCTGGCCGAGCCCGGAGTACTCGGCATCCGCGATGCCTTCGCGGGCGTGATGGCGGTCCAGGTCGTGATCGCCCTGGTCATCTTCGCGGCCGGACGCAAACTCCCCGACCCACGCGGCTGACCCACCACACGCGACGGACCCCCTCACACCCCCAACGTCGCCGACCGCAGCGAAAGCCCGAAGGTGGCCGCGAGCCGCTCCGCTTCGCGGTCGAAGCCCGCGCGGAATGCCTTGCCCTTCTCCTCCCGGACGGCGAACCGCCCCTCCACGGCCAAGCCGCCACCGGTCACCGTGCAGCAGACCCAGCCCACCGCGCGGTCGCCGGTCAGCAGCGGCAGGGCGTAGTACCCGAACCTGCGGGCCGCGGCCGGTGTGTACGCCTCGAAGCGGTACGGCCAGCCCCACAGGAGCTCGAAGCGGCGGCGGTCCCAGACCACCGGGTCGAACGGGGCGAGGAACCGGACCCGCGGCGGTACCGGCGTTTCCGGGACGACCGCGTCGGCCGGCCGGGCCCACGAGCACCCGGCCACCACTTCGACGACGAGTTCCCCCGAAGCCACCAGGGCATCGACCGCCGCCGACGCGTCGATTCCGCCTCGGCGGCGCAGCTGCACCAGCGCGCTTCGCAAGGTGGGCAACGGAACCGGCATCAGCAACCGCGCCAGGTACCTCGTCAGCGCGAGCGCCGGGTCGCCCGTCGAGGACACCGGTGCCGCGGGGCCGTAGAGCTTCACGCCGTTGCGGCGCCCGGCGACCCGGACCAGCCAGTGCCGGTGCAGCTCGTCGAGCGCGTGGGTGGTGGCCGTCGACGTCCCGCCCCAGAGGTTCTCCACGCGCGCGTCGCCCAGGCGGGCCGCGACCTCCCGAGGGTGGACGACCCCCGTCTCGCCGACCAGCGCCAGGACGTCCGCGGCCACGCCCGAGGGCCGGTACGCGAACTCCGGGCGGCCGCGGGGGTCGGCCAGCGCCCGCAGCCGCGGGGTCATCGCGCCGTAGACGTGCAGGTAGCCCTCGTCCAGGCCGAGCCGGTCGTACGCCCGCTCGAGACCGCCCTCGCGGTAGCCGCGCACCCGGTGGCGCAGGATCAGGTCCTGGGCGCGGCCCGGGCGGCGGATCGGGTCGTACTGCACGAACTCCAGCGCCTCGACGGCAGTGGTCAGCGCACCCGGGTCACCCAGGGTCGCGTGCACCGCCGCCGCCCGCAGGCGCCGGAGCCGGCCGGTTTCACTCATGGGGCGATCATGCAGCGCGCGCCGTGTCCTCGTCGTCCGGGGCGTCCTTCGGAGCCGGGGCCGGAGCCGGTGCGACGACCGAGGCGGCCGCCGGCGCGCGGCGCTTGAGACGGCTCAGCAGCGGCCCGGTCATCAGCGTCGTCACCACGGCCATGATCACCATCGCGGTGAACAGCCGCGTGTCGAGCACGCCGAGGCTCAGCCCGACGTTGAGGATCACCAGCTCGGTCAGGCCGCGGGTGTTGAGCAGGATGCCGAGCGCGACCGACCGGTGCCCGTCGGCCCCGGTGAGGCGGGCCGCCCCGACCGCGCCGGCGAACTTGCTCACGCACGCGACGGCGATCACCGCGAGCACGATCACCACTCCGCGCATCCCCAGCGTCCCGAGGTCGACCGAAAGCCCGGTGACGGTGAAGAACACCGGGAGCAGCAGCAGGCTCATCTGCTCGATCCGCGCCGGCACCTCCGGCGCGCTCGCGGCGACCGCCTCCCGCGGCACCACGGCGCCGAAGAGGAACGCCCCGAACACGACGTGCAGGCCGATCACGTCGGTCGTCCACGCACACGTGAGCAACCCGGCCATCAGCACGGTGTGCACGGCGATCCGGCTGCCCGCCCACTTCCGCTCCGGCGCCAGCAGCCACTTCAGGGCCGGGCGCACCAGGTACACCAGCACGAGGACGAACACCGCCGAGCCGAGCGCGATCCGGCCGAGCGGCCACGGACCGCCCACCGTGACGACGGCGACCACCACGGCCAGCACGCACCAGGCGAGGAAGTCCTGCACGGCCGCGCTGGCCAGGGCGACCGTGCCGAGCCGGCTGTGCTGGAGACCGCGCTCGGTGACGATCCGGGCCAGTACGGGGAACGCGGTGATCGACATCGCCGCGCCGAGGAACAGCGCCGGCCCGAGCGCCCCGCCCATCTTCAGCTCGTGCCGGTCGAGCCACGGGTACAGCAGCAGGGCGAGCCCGGCGCCGAGCGCGAACGGCAGCGCGACCGACACGAGGGACACCGCCGTCACCTGCTTGCCGACACCCCGCAGCCGCGAAAACCTCAGTTCGTAGCCGACACCGAACATGAACAGCACCAGGCCCAGCTGCGAAAGCACCATCAGGTAGGGCCGGGCCGCCGGCGGGAACAGCACCGCCGTCGGGTCGCCGGGCAGCAGGCCGAGCAGGCTGGGGCCGAGCGCGATCCCGGCGACGATCTCGCCGAGCACGGCGGGCTGCCGCAGGCGCTTCGCCAGCAGGGCGAACGCGAACGCGGTCACCAGCAGCAGGCCGAGGTCGGCCAGGACGACGCCGGCCACCGCTTCGCCTCCGCCGGCGGAAGCAGCTTTGATGTGGGGAGTCACGGATTCGACCACCTTCGGGGGAAAGCCGCCCGCGACGCCGGGGACGACCGGCACTCACTCCCGGTCGTACCGGACGCCGAGCAGGACGGCGAGGATCACGACGGCGCCACCGGCGATGCCGTTGACACCGGGCACTTCGCCGAGGACGAGCCAGGTCCACACCGGCGTCATGGGCGCGTCGAGGACGTCGATCAGCGACGCGTCCCGGGACGGCACGCGGCCGGAGCCGAGCACCAGGAAGACGCGGCCCAGACCGAGGGTCACGATGCCGAACAGGGCCGAGACGGCGAACCCCTTCGGGTCGAACAGGTCGCGGTCCAGGAAGGGGGCCGCGAGCAGGCTGGAGAGCAGGCAGGCCAGCGCGGACGCAGCCAGCATCGGCGTGTCCCGGTGCCGGCGCGAGATCAGGATGACCCCCGCCACGCACACCGTCATCACGAAGGCCAGGCCCATGCCGGCCAGGTCGCCGCCGCTCAGGCCGCCGCCGGCCATCACGCCGACGCCGATCACCACGGCGGCGCCGGACACCCAGAACACCGGGGACGGCTTGCGCCGGAAGAAGATCAGCTGGGCCAGCCCGACGACGATCGGGATGGTCGCGTAGATGACCGACACGTTCACGACGCTGCCGAGCCGGTAGGCCCCGACCAGGCTGGTCATCCCGACGGTGAACAGGCCGGCCACGGCGAGCGCGGGCCAGCGGAAGTTCTCCCGGTCCGTCATGCGCTGCTTGGTGAACAGCCGGGCCACCACCCAGATCGCGAGCGCACCGAACACCCCGCGCAGGAACAGCACGTCACCCAGCGACTGCGTCGTCGCCCGGGTGAACAACCCGATCGTGCTGAACGACGTCGCCGAGCCCAGCATCAGCAGGATGCCGACGACCCGCTCCCGGCGCACGTGCGCGTCGCCGGACTTCTCCCGCACCAACGGCTCCACGTCTGACCTCTCGTCATCCACCGGACCAACCTACGGCACCGCGCCGGCCCCGGCCGGTTTCTCGGTCCACAAAGGACTCCCGGCCGGGGACGACCGCGGTGGTCAGAAGACCTGGGTCCCGCCGACGCTGTTGAGCTGCTCCGGCGCGAAGAAGGTGTGCTTCTCGAACACGGTGTCGTAGTCGCCGCGCGCGAGCGTGTCGTCGGGCAGCTTCTCCGTCGGGCGGTAGGCCCGGTGCGGCGACTTCTCCGGGTCCACCGGCTCGTTCGACCGCGCGTTGTAGACGCAGTGCATCAGCGTGCGCGGCCGGCTGGTGCTGTTGGGCAGCGAACCGTGGAGCATGTTGGCGTGGAAGAAGACCGCGTCGCCCGCCTCCATCTCGCACGGGACGACTTCCAGCCGGTCGAGGATCTGCGCGGTCCGCACCGGGTCGGCCACGTGCGCGCCGCCGACGTCGACCATGTCGATCCGGCCCAGCTTGTGCGAGCCCTTGACCACCTTCAGGCAGCCGTTCTCCAGGTTGTTCGAGTCGAGCGCGACCGAGCACGTGACGGTGTTCGGGTAGACGCAGTCGTCGTACCAGTAGGCGTACCCCTGGTGCCAGTCGACCGCGCCGGGGACGTCGTCGCTCTTGCGGACGAGCTTGATGTGCCAGAAGTAGCTTTCCTCACCCAGCAGCAGGGACGTGTTGTCGACCATCCGGGCCAGGCGCGGCAGCTTGCCGGCGTAGGTGTCGTTCTGCTCGCACCAGATGGTGACCTTCCACAGTTTCCCTTCGAGGTCGGGAATGCTGGACTGCGAACCGCGGATGTCCGGGTGGCGGTCGAGCTCGTCCTGCAGCGGGCGCAGCTCGCCGGCGGAGAAGAGCCCGCGCTTGACGACGTACCCGTCTTCGTGGAACTGCGCGGCCTCGTCCGGGGTCAGCAACCGTTCGGTGGCGGCCGCCGGGGTGGCGATGGAAGTCATCTCGTGTCTCCTTCGGTTGTCTCACTCGAGGTGTTCGGCGAGCCGGGTGACGTGCGGCGAGCGCAGCATCGAGAAGTGATCACCCGGGATGCGGACTACGGCAACGGAAGTACCTCCCAACTTCTCCTCGGCTTCGGCGGCCAGCGCGGCCGCGCGGCCGGGTCCGAGGCCGACGCCGGTGGCGGTCTCGGGCACGGCGATGACGATCGGGCAGCCGAGCTCGCCGACGACCTGGGCCGAGCGGGCGATCTCGCAGTTGACCCGGTAGCTCTCCCAGGCCTCCGCCCAGCTGTCCCCGGACAGGCGGCCCGCTCCGCCGCCCAGCTCCAGCAGGCGCGTGAATTCCGCCTCACCGGCAGGTTCGACGGCGGATTCGGCGGCCGCGGCGACGGGTTCGCCGTCGACGGCCACGAACCGCCGCAGGGTCCGCCCCCGGCGCTTGAGCTCGACGGCCAGCGAGCAGGCGACCATCGCCCCGAACGAGTGACCGGCGAGCGTGATCTCGCCCTCCGGCTGCACCGACTCGACCCGATCGGCCAGGTCGCCGGCCACCGCCACGACGTCGGTCCGGCCCGCCGCCCCCGCCTCGCGGGTCGGCGAAGCCAGCGTGACCAGCCCGCCCGGCGTCGTCAGCGCGCTCTCCAGGTCGGGCGCGCCGTCGAGCCGCCCGAAGATGCCGGAAACGTAGAACACCGGGTCCGTGGCCACCGGCTCCGTGGCCGCCGGGGCGACCCGCGGCCGGACGGCGTCCGCGGCCGCGGCCAGGGTCGGCGCGTCGGACAGGTCGTTCAGCGGCACCCGGACCCCGCTCCGGCGCTCGATGAGCGCGCGGACCTCGATCAGGGTCAGGGAGTCGACGCCGTTGTCGGCCAGCGACCGGTCCGCGGCCAGCTCGCCGGGCGCCACCCCGAGCACGGACGCCACCGCCGCGGTGACGAGCTCGCCATCGGGTGCGGTTTCACCGGCCGGGGTCGCGCTCGTGCTTTCCGGCGCGTCCGGAGTGGCCGCCGGGCGGGGCAGGGCGGGCAGCAAGGCGGTGTGGAACGGGTGCCGGCGCAGGACGGGCGCGCTCAGGTCGGCCGCGATGCCGGGCTCCCCGGTCCGGCAGGCCCGGTCGAGCTCGGGCAGCAGGACGGCCGCGGGCAACGGGTTCTCCCCCGCCCGGCGCAAGGCCGTGTTCAGCCCGCGCCGGGCGGTGACGCCGACGCCGTCCCACGGTCCCCACTGCACCGCCACGACGTCCGGGGCCGCGGCGAGGCCGTCCAGGTAGGCGCAAGCCATGCCGTGCGCGGCCTGACCGGCGTTGCCGAGCAGGACGCTGGTGGAGCTGAACAGCACGAACCGGGCGGCGGTGCCGGCGAAGGCGGTCCGGAGGTGGTGGCTGCCGCGGACCTTCGGCCGCAGCACGGCTTCGAGGTCTTCGGCGCCGACGGTGTCGATCGTGCCGTCGCGCAGCACCGCGGCGAGGTTGAGCACGAGCGGCTTCGCCGAGTCCGCCAGCACCCGCTCGGCCACCGCGCGGACCTCGGCCGCGTCGCCGACGTCGGCCGTCACGTAACGGACCTGGACGCCGGTGTCCGCGAGCCGGGCGGCGAACCGTTCGGTGCCGGAGTCGAGGACCGACCGGCCGGCCAGCCACACCCGGCCGGTGCCGTGGTTCGTGACGAACCATTCGGTGACGGCGTGGGCGAGGTCGCTCGAGCCGCCGAACACCACCAGCGCGTCGTGGTCGAGGGGCTCGCCGTCCGGCGCGGGGCCGGCGGGTTCGACCGCGGGCAGCAGCAGCGTGCCGTCGCAGATCCGTGCGGCGACGTGCGCGCCGCGGTGCGTCAGCAGGGTCTTCACCTGCCGGACGGTCTCCGCGGCCGGTCCGTGCCCGTCGACCGCCAGGGCGAGGGTCCGGACCCGGCGGTCTTCCGAGGCCGCGACCCGGGCCAGCGCCGCGGCCATCGCCCCGGCCGGCGCCGCGGCGGCCCCGTCCGGGGTGCCGAACACGAGGGTGTCCAGCCGCGGCAGCTCCTCGGCCCGCCGGACCGCCCGCAGCAGCGCGGCGGCGAACCACTCGGCCGTGTCCGCGTCCGGCTCGCCGGCCTCGAACCGCAGCACGGCCGTGCGTGCCGACGCGGGCAGCAGGTCTCCGGCGTCCGCACCGGTCGCGACGTCGACGACGACCGGCTCGTCCCGGTCCGCCGGGCGCGGGTTGGCGCAGACGAACAGCCCTTCGTCGGCGACGGTGTCCCCGGCGGGCAGCCCGCCGCACGCCCGGAGAACGTCGACCCGGCCGAACCGGCTGTCCAGCAGGGTCCGCCAGCGTTCCTCGGACAGCAGCGGGTGGTCCGCCCGGATGTCGTCGTCGAAGGACCACCAGCTGTCGAGCAGCCCGAAGGTCAGGTCCACCCAGGCCAGCGCCTTGAGGTCTTCGACCAGCAGGACCATCCCGTGCGGCGCTAGGCGCCCGGCGAGCCGGTCCAGCGTGGCGCCGACGTTCCGGGTGGCGTGCACGACATCCACCGCGACCACGACGTCGTAGTCGTCGTCGAGCGCGCCGACAGACTCGTCGGAGTCGAGGTCGGCGAGCGCCGTGCGGAAGCCGGGGTGCGCCCCGAACCGCTCGGCGGCGAGCCGGTTCAGCCCCTCGCTGAGGTCGGTGAAGGTGTAGTCCGCGTCCGCCCCGAGTTCGCCGAGCGCGGCGAGGACGCCCTCGGTGGTGGCGCCGGTGCCGCCGCCGACTTCGAGGACCTTCAGCGGCCGGGAGGAGTGCGCGGCCGCCGCGGACGCGACCACCCCGGCCAGCGCGGAGTTGAGCCGGTTGAGCAGGAACGAGCTCTGGTAGTAGGACCGCAGCCGGGCCGCGCCGGAGCCGCCGAAGAGGATGCTCTCGCCGTCGAGGGAACCGTCGAAGAACCCCGGCAGCTGGCCGGCGCAGTTGCCGACGATGGCCCACTCGGCGTCCAGGGCGCCCTCCGGCGGCACTTCCGTGACGGCCGGGCGCGGGCGGTCGAGCAGGTTCGCGAAGGCCCGCAGGCGCCGGCCGTCGGCCGGTGTGGTCGCGGTCGCGGCGGCCAGGTACTCGCGGGCGCCCGACGAGTCGAGGACGCGCACGGCGTGGTCTTCCAGCTGCCGGATGCGCCGCTGGTACCGCGTGACTTCGTCGTCCGGTGCGGACAGGGCGGCGTGCGCCTCCTCCAGCGCCGCGGCCACCGGGCCGGGCAGTTCGGCGCCGACCGGGACGTGCGGCCGCCACACGAGCCGGTGGGCCACCTCGCCCCCGCGGCGATCGCCCTGGAACCGGACGCCGGCGAGCTCGGCGACCACACCCCCGGTCTCGCCGTACAGGGCGCCGGAAACGGTGGCCGGTCCGTCGGGGCCGACGGTGATCAGGTCGGCCGGGGCCGCGACCGCGCGCAGCCGGGCCCACGCCACGTGCGCGGGCATCCGGACGTCCGGTCCGGCGGTGGCCGCCAGGACGTCCGCGAGCTGCAGCACGCCGTCGACCGCGGCCACCTCGTCGGTGCCGATGCCGAGGCGGGTGCGGTCCCCGCGGGCTTCTTCCGGCCGCCAGTGCGCTCGCGCCGCCGCCGGGCCGGCGGTGATCCGGGCGAGGCCGCGGTAGCCGGTGCCGTAGTGCAGTCCCTGGTCTTCGAACCGCCGGTAGAGCCCGTCGGCGTCGACCGGGCCGGCGGCGCCGTCCGGGGTCTCGACCTCGCGGACCTCGTCGGTGAGCACGGCCGCGGCGTTGCGGGTCCACGCCTGCCCGGGCCGCCGGGTCCACAGGACGCACTCGGCGGGCGAGCCGGACGCGACCGAGATCCGGGCCTCCACGACGTCGGTCTCGGCCTCGAAGGCGATGGGCCGCTCGAAGGAGACGTCGGCCAGCAGGACGTCGGTGCCGTCCGGGCGCACCGCGCGCCCGATCCGGGCGAAGAGGCGGAGGATGCCGGCGGCCGGGACGAGCCAGCGGTCGCCGACCCGGTGGCCGCCGATCCAGTCCTCATCGGACGGAGCCAGGGTGAACGGCACGTCCGGGGCGAGCACGTCGCCGAGCGGCCCGCGCCGCGGCACCGGGCCGAGCGGCCGGATCTCGGTGCGGTCGAAGGGGTAGGCGGGCAGCGGGAGCAGGCCCCCGCCGGTCACCCGGTTGAGCGCGGCCCAGTCGGGCCCGCGGCCGGCGCGGTAGGCCGCCGCGGCGACCTTGCCGACGTAGCCGGGGACGGACTTCTTCAGGTCGCAGACCAGCTCCGGGGCCGGCACCGCGCCGTCGGTCGCCGCGGCGCGCACCAAGCGCGAGAGCGTGGCGGAAAAGCCGAGCTCGACCACGATCGCGGGGTGCGGCGACCGGCCGAGCACGTGCTCGGCGGCGGCGAGGAAGTCGACCGGCGAGGTCAGCTGGGTCGTCCAGTACCGCAGGCCGTCCGGTTCACGGGTGGGGCCGTAGGCCGCGTTCGAGCCGACGAACGCCACCGCGGCGGGGCGGGCCGGGACGGGTGCGCCCCGCTCCAGCTCGCCGGCCGCCCCGGCCAGCAGCCGGCTGTGGAACGGCTTGCCGACGGGCAGCGGGGTCAGGTGGATGCCCGCGGCGGACGCGGTCCGCCGCAGGTCGTCGAGCCGGGGCCGGGGGCCGGCCAGCACGACCTGCGCCGGGCCGTTGACCGCCGCGACGTCGAGGTCGAGCTCCGCGGCCAGTGCCCGGGCCCGGTCGTGCGAGCAGCGTGCCTGGGCCATGAACCCGGCCGGGGCGGCGTCCATCAGGGTGCAGCGGGCGGCCACCAGCGTCAGCGCGTCCGGTTCGGCCAGCAGGCCCGCGCACACCGCGGCGGTGATCTCTCCCAGGCTGTGCCCGGTGACGACGTCGGGGGCGCAGCCGAACGACCGCAGCAAGTCGGCCAGTGCGAGCTGGAACGAGAACTGCAGGACCTGCTCGCGGATCGTGCACGGGTCGCCGCACGTGGCCGCGTCGGTGTCCACCGGCCGCGCCGGGTCGCCGGTGCGCCGTCCGACGTGCCGCTCGAACGCTTCGGGCCCGAGCCGGTCCGAGAACTCCGCGAGCAGGGCCGGGAAGCGCTCGCCGAACACCGGCCACCGGACCAGCTCGGCCACCGCGTCCCAGGAGAACCCGCTGCCCTGCCCGGGGAACGCCCAGACGGTCTCGCCGCGCACGGCGGCGGCGGGGAACTCGCGGAACGGCGGCGCGCCGGCGCCGTGCACGAGCACGCCCCGGTGCTCGCCGAAGTGCTCGCGGCCGTGGGTGAGGGTGCGCACGACACTCGCCGCGGGCAGCTGGGCCGCGTCGTGGCCGAGCCGCTCGCCCAGCCGCGTCGCCAGTGCGCCGAGGGCCTCCCGGCTCCGGCCGCTGACCGGCAGGTAGAGCGGGGCGTCGCGGTCGCCCAGCGTCCCGGCGTCTTCGCTGGCCTGCGGGGCCGCCGGCGAGCTGAGCAGGACGTGGCAGTTCGCACCGCCCATGCCGAACGAGCTGACCCCGCCGCGGACGGGCCGGTCGTCGGGCAGCTTGCGGCTGTCGCCGGTCACCGTGAACCGGCCGGTCCCGGTCAGGCCCGGGTGCAGGCCGGAGAAGCCGTACGTCCCGGGGTAGAGCCGGTACCGGACGGCCAGGCACCCCTTGACGAACCCGGCGATCCCGGCGGCTTCGTCGAGGTGGCCGACGTTGCCCTTGACCGAGCCGACCAGGCACGGCGTGGCTTCGTCCGGGGCCTGCAGGCGGGACGCGAGCAGCCCGTCCCACTCGATGACGTCGCCGATCGCGGTTCCGGTGCCGTGCGCTTCCACGAAGTCGACGACGGGGTCCGAAGCGCCGACGGCGGCGTCGATCAGCCGGGTCTGCGACGCCGGGTTCGGTGCGCTGAAGCCGGCCTTCGCGGCCCCGTCGTGGTTGACGGCGCTGCCGACGACCTCGGCGTAGACCGTGTTGCCGCCGGTCCGGGCGTCGCGGGCGCGCTTGAGGACGACGACCCCGGCGCCGTTGCCGAAGACGGTCCCGTCGGCGTCGCGGTCGAACGGGCGGCACACGCCGTGGCGGCTGCGGACCGAGCCTTCGACGTACTCGTAGCCCTCCGGCTGCGGGTAGATGATCGACACGCCGCCGGCGAGCGCGAGGTCGCATTCGCCGGCCAGCAGGGCCCGGCGGGCGGTGTGCACGGCGGTGAGCGCGGTGGCGCAGGCGGCCTGCACGACGACGCTGGGGCCGGTCAGGCCGAGCCGGAAGGACACGGTCGAGGTGAGGTAGTTCCGGTCGGTGCCGAGCCGTTCGGCGAGCGTGTTGTGCTCCAGGAACGGCGTGTCGTCGTCGGCCAGCCGCCGCGGCTCGACCTCGTTGAGCAGGTAGGTGCTCAACCCGGCGCCCGCGAACACGCCGACGTTCTTGCCCGGCAGGCCGGCCACTTCGCCGGCGTCTTCCAGCGCGGTCCAGCACAGCTCGAGGAACACCCGCACCTGCGGGTCCATCCGCCGGGCTTCGGCCGGGCTGATCCCGAAGAACGCGTGGTCGAACGCGTCGACGTCGGCCAGGTGGCCCTGGGCGCGGACGAACGTGCCGCCGTCGCCGGGAGCCGTCACCGCGGACGTCCCGTCGAGCAGGGTGCGCCAGAAGGATTCGACGTCCGGGGCGCCGGGGAACCGGCCGGCCAGGCCGACGACGGCCACCTCGTCCGGCTCGCCGGCCGCGACCGGCTCGGGCCGGACGGCGGCGGGCCGGGACGCCGGCCGGTCCAGGGCCCGTTGCAGGTCCCCGATCACCGGGTGGCGGAAGAAGTCGGCGACGGACAGGCCGGGGTGGTCCCGGCCGAGCCGGGCCGCCAGGGTCATCAGGCTGATCGAGTCGAGTCCGGCGTCGAGGAACCGGGAGTGCTCGTCGACGGCCGGGTTGCCGGTGAGGGCGCGGACGGCGGCGAGCACGGCCGACCCCGCCGCGCCCGGTTCGGCGGCGGGCGCACCGGACGTCCGCTGGGCGCCGGCCTCCTCGGCCAGCTTCGTGATCGCCTGCAGATCGGGTTTGTGGTTGGCCAGCCGCGGGAGCGCGGGCACGAACCGGAGCTCGAACTCGTAGCCTTCGCCGAGGCGTTCGGCGATCCGGTCGCGGATCGCGGCCGGCTCGGGCTCGGCGGCGGAGTCCTGCCTGGTCGTCACGACGACGATCTCGGTGCCGCCGGCGGGGGTCAGGTGGTGCACGGCGACGGCATCGGCCACGCCGGGCGCCGCGGCGGTCTCGGCCTCCAGGGCCTGCAGGTTGACGCGGAAGCCGCGGCGCTTGATGACCCGGCTGTTCCGGCCGAGGATGTGCAGCCTGCCGTCGCGGTCGGTGTAGCCGACGTCGCCGGTGACGACCGTATCGGTGCCGCGCCGGACGACCACCGCGCCGCTGAGGGTCGGCGGCAGTTCGGCGTCGTCCCCGCCGACCACCCGGACGTCGACGCCGTCGATGGGGAAGCCCGCCGGCGGGCGGTCCGGCCAGCCGGACGGCGGCCCGCCGAGCTGGTGGCTGGTGACGTCCTGGGTCTCGGACATGCCGTACTGGTTGACCAGCCGCGCCGAGGTGCGGCCGAACCACTCGCGGATTTCGGGCGTGATCCGCAGCCCGCCGCCGGCGACGAGGACCTCCTTGAGCGCCGGGGTCGCCACCGCCGGTTCGACCAGCGCCGACTCGGCCACCGGCCGCAGCAGCACGGTCGGCAGGTACACCTTCTCGATCCCCGCCGCGGCCAGGAACTCCAGCAGCTTCCGGGGGTCGTCGCGGACTTCCTTGCCGGCCGCCACGAGGGTGCCGCCGCCGCACAGCGTCGCGTAGATGACGTGGTAGGCGATGTCGAACGACAGCTTGGAGAACTGGAGCATCCGCCGCGGCGAGGGGAACGTCCGCAGGTGCCAGGCGACCAGCGCGGACAGGTCCGCGCGGGCGAACGGGATCGGCTTGGGCTGCCCGGTCGAGCCGGACGTCAGCGTGATGTAGAGCGGCCGCTCCGGACCGGCGGCCGGGCCGCGTGCCCCGGCGACGATCCGGTACGTCCCGAAGGTTCCTTCGAACGATTCCTCCGGCCCGGTGCCGCGCACCGGAGAGCCGGGCAGCCGGATGACCGCGCCGATCCCCGCCACCCCGGCCAGCGCGCGCCGGGTGGCCGCCGGGCCGCGGTCGAGCCGCAGCACGGTGGCCCCGGCCAGGTTCACCCCGAGCACGCAGGCGATCTCGGCGGGGTGCTTGCGGCCGACCACCGCGACGACGCGGTGCTCCGGCGGCAGCGTCCGGCCGAGGAGGTCCGCGAGCGCCGTAGCTTCCGCCCACAGCTGCCCGTAGGACGCCGTGCCGGTGCCGGGGGCGTCGACGGCCACCGCGTCCGGCTGGGCCTCGACCACGGCGGACAGCCGCTCGAGCACGTCGAGCTCCGCCTGCGGTGCTTCCTGGCGGCCGTCGTCGCGGTGGTCCGTGCCGCCCTGCAGTCTCGCGCCCAGGTGGTCGAGCACCTCCGGACCGACCACAGTGGACTCCAGATGCACGCGTAGCCGGCCGGCACCGTCCCGCCAGTGGTTGAGCACCAGGGCGTACGGCGTTCTGCTGACGGCGGGCTCCGCCACCGACTCGACGAGCTCCCCGCGGTGGCCGAACAGGGTCCGGGGCACGAGCAGGACGTCGAAGGGGTGGGCCGGGTCGGCCGCGGCGCGGAACCCGTCGTCGGCCATGACGTGCTGGAACGGCACCTGCGCCAGGGCACGGGCCCGGTCGTACTCCCGCTCGGCCCACCGCGGGTCATCGTCGTCCGACGGCAGGACGGCGATCCCCGGGTTGCCGAAGTAGCCGAACTGCCCGTCCTGCTCCGGCGTGCCGCCGTCGAACGGGATCGCGACGAGCAGCTGCTCCCCCGGGACGAGGTGGGCGGTCGCCGCCCGCAGGCGCCGCAGGAGGTGGACTTCGTCGGGCTCGCCGTCCGGCCCCGGGTCCAGCACCCCGCTCCAGCGGTGGCCGCCGGGATCGGGCTCGACGACCCGCCGCCGCAGGTCCCCCGGGGCGGTGAGCGCCCCGGCGAGCCGGGCCACCTCCGCGCCGGCGTCCTCCGGCAGCGGCGGTTCGGTCACCAGCCGGCCGAGGTCCGGCCCGGCCGCGGCCGGCGGCCGGTCGTCGAGCCCGGCGAGGAACAGCTCCAACGAGCGGTCGCCGTCGCACACCAGGTGGTGGAACCGGCAGCACAGGTACGTCGCTTCCGGCGTCACGACCAGGCCGGCCGACCACGCCAGTTCCCGGCCGAGGTACCACGGCTGCCCGGCGAAATCGGCGTAGAGCGCGCGCAGCCGAGCCGGGTTCGCCGCCCGCACGGTGGGCCGCACCGCGGCGAGGACGGCCTCCCGCGGCGGCAGCGACCGCCACACCGGCTCACCCGCCGCCGCGTCGACGACCGCCGACAGCAGCGGGTGCCCGGCGACGACGTCCAGGAGCCGGCGCTGCAGCTCCTCGACCCCGATCGGGGCGCTGAGCCGGGCGGCGCAGGCGATCGTCAGATCGGTACGCCGGACGTCCATCGCCTGCATGAACCACATGCGGAGCTGGGACCGGGTGAGAGCGGTTTCCCTGTTCACGGTGCCCACTTTCGTCGTTCGTGCGCCTGCCTCGGTGTGGTCGGAAGTCTTCCCGGACCGCCGTCGCCACGGCGTCACAGCGCGCCCGGCGGAGTCCTTCTGGTCCTCTGTGGACGGTCAGTACGCGGCGATCCCGAACGGGGGCAGCTGGCCGCCGTTCTCCGGGAGGACCACGTCGAACGCCTTGTGCTCCTCGAGGAACTTCAGCGTGCCGTCGGCGTTCACCTGGAACACCTGCAGCAGCCCGAAGTGGGAGTTGAGCTGGTACAGCCATCGGCTGTCGTGGCTGAGCGCGATGTCCAGCGTGCCGTCCTTGGGGCCCTTGTCGGTGGCCTGCGGGTGCAGCAGCGTCAGCGCCCCGGTGTCTTCGACGCGGTAGCTCGAGAGCGAGCCGCCGCCCAGCGCGTTCGAGGTGAACGCCAGCTTCCCGTCGTTGGTCGGGACGATCCAGCACGTGTCGGTGCCGCTGTTGGGCACCGCCTTGCTGATCGCCTTCAGGGTTCCGTTGCCCAGCATGGTGTAGCTGCTCGCGGTGCCCTTGCCCTTGTCGGTGTGGTTCTGCTCGCTGAACAGGACCGTGCCGTCCTTGGTGAACGCGAAGCCGAACGGGCCGGCGCCGGAGGTGTTCTGCACGGACTTGGCCCCCAGCGTCCCGTCGGGGTTGACGGCGAAGGTGTCGATGGCCCCGTTTTCGGCCGGTTGCGTGGGCAGCGTGGCGACCCGCTCGGACACGACCAGCTGCGAACCGTCCGGGGTGAACGAGACCTGCGCGCAGCCGGAGCGGCCGCCGCCGCTGAGCGGGCGGGTGGACGAGGGGATCGGGGTGAGCCTGCCCTCGACGTCGATCCGGAAGCCCGAGACCGACGGCTGGTCGCCGTGCGTGCAGTTGTCCAGGAACTGGTCGGGGAACCGGAGCACGAACCGGTCGTCGAGCTCACCGCTGTTGAGCGCATAGAGCAGGCCGTGGTTCACCGTGAGGCTCACCGGCTTGGTCCCGCCGGAGGGCACGTTCGACACCAGCTGGAGGCCGTCGGCCGCGACCCGGAACACGCTGATCGAGTCACTGCCCGCGTTGGCCACGTACAGCAGCTGCGCGCTGTCGAGGTTGTGCTGCGGGGAAGTCTCCCCCGCCGTGGTGCCGAGCACGATGCCGTGCGCGGAGTCCTCGAAGCTGCCGCTGCCGACGCCGCCGGTCTTGTACCGGCCGACCTCGTGCACCCGCCCGTCCTCGCTGCGGGAGAAGGCGATGACCTCGTTGGCCGTCGGATCGTTCGTCTGCACGAACACGGCGCCGCGGCGCAGGTCGAAGGGGCCACCGCCACCCGCGGCGGGATTGCCGGCCCCGGCGAGGGAGTCCCCGGCGTCGCCGGCGGCCGTGCCGTTCTGGGCGGCCAGCGGGACCGACAGCCCGTCCGCGCCGTCCGAGTCGTCGTTGACGACCCAGCCGACGACGAACCCGGCGGCGATCGCGATCACCGCGACGAGCACCCCGACCACGATCGCCGGGCCGCGGCGCCGGCGCCTCGGCGGCGGGGCGGGCGGCGCGAAGCCGAGGTCCGGCCGCGGGGCGGAGCCGGGTGGCCCGGTCGGCGGCTGGGCGGGGAAGCCCTGGGTGCGGGGGCCGCGGTCGAAGCCGTGGCTTCCTCCGGCGTTGGTCGTGTTGTCCATCGTCACTCCTTTGCTGGACCGGCGGTTCCGGCCGCCTCCCCGGCCGGCGAACCGCTCAGTAGTGCGAGAATTCGGCTTGGTCGAAGGAATGCCGCTCGTCACCGCGCAGCGGCGGGTTGAAGACGCTCACCAGTTCCATGTCGCCTTCGGTGCAGGCGATGAGGAAGTGCTCGTCGTGGTCGTCGAGGGCGTAGATGACGCCGGGCGCCAGGTCGAAGGTGGTGCCGTCGGCGGTGACCACCTGGCCCCGCCCGGAGATGCAGTAGCAGGCTTCCAGGTGCCTGCGGTACTGCAGCGGCGATTTCGAACCGGCTTTGACCAGCGTGTGGGCCAGGGTGAACCCCATGTTGTCGCGTTGGGTGAGAAACCGGTAGCTGAGCCCGTTCCCCCAGTCGACGCAGGTCACTTCCGCCTTGGAACGCACGATCATGACAGGGTTCCTTCCTTCGAGGTGGCCACGGCCCGCCGCTTCCCGTTCGCGGTCCGGCCGATGCGGTGTTCGACGATCTCGACGTCGCTCGGGACGGCGGTGGCCGGCAGCTTGGCGCGGCAGTACACGCGCAGCTGCAGCCCGGTGAGCCGGGTCCGCGGCCGCAGCCGCACCGACGCGCTGATCCGGTGGCCCTCGGCGGGGTCGGCGGTCGCGGTGACGAGCGCGTCGACCACGTCGGTGTGGCGGAGGATGACCGCCTCGACCTGCTGCAGGTTCGTCCGGACGCCGCGCACCTTCACCTGGTCGTCGCGGCGGCCGCGCGGGAACAGCCGACCCCGCTCGTCGCGCTCGACGACGTCGCCGGTGCGGAACGGGCTTCCGAGCGGCACGATCCCGCCCCGCCGCCGGTCCAGGTAGCCCCGGGCCTGGAACGGCGTGGACACCAGCAGTTCGCCCCGCCCCGCGCCGGTCACGGTTTCGCCGTCGTCACCGGCGATGGTCGCCCGCACCCCGGCGATGGGGTTGCCGAGGGGTACGGCGCCGAGCGCGAGGGCCTCCTCGGCGTCCACTTCGGCCAGGAAGCTGTCGTTGGTTTCCGTGCAGCCGTAGAGGTTCCACACCCGCGCCCGGGGGAACAGCGCCGGCAGCGCGGCGGCGAGGCGGGGCGGCAGGACGTCGCCGGTGGAGATCGCGTGCCGCACGCCGGGCAGCGGCCGGGCCGCCGATTCGGTCAGCATCCGCAGGTGCATCGGCGACAGCTGCACGACGTCGGCGCGCCCGCACGCCTCCGCCAGGCGGGCGCCGTCGGTGGCGGCTTCGGGTGCGGCCAGCTCGGCCCGCGCCCCGGCCGCCAGCGCGGCCCAGACGTCCAGCAGGGACAGGTCGAAGTTCAACGGCACGCAGCTGAGCGTCGCGACGCCCGGGCCGATCCCGAACCGGGCCGAGGCCCAGCCGAAGAACCGGTCGAGCCCGGCGGCGTCGAGCACCACCGTCCGGGCCGGCCCGGTAGTGCCGGAGGTGGTCAGGAGCAGGCCGGGTGGCGCGGCGGGCCGCACGTCCGCCCGGGCCAGCCGGACGAACTCCCCGTCCCCCGCGAGCACGGCCGAGCACCCCGCCTGGCCGCACAGGTCGACGAGCGCGTCCGACCCGAGTTCGGCGGGCGGCAGCAGGACCTGCTTTCCCCCGGCGAGACAGGCCAGCACGAGGGCGACGGTGTCCGGCGACCGGCGCGGGGCCACGCAGACGGGTCCGGCGGTCCGCGCGACGGCGGGACCGAACCCGGCGGCCAGGCGCCCCAGGGCCGCGTAGGAGACGACCCGGTCACCGGCGGACAGAGCGGGCGCCTCCGGCGTGTGGCGGGCCCACGCGGAGAAGCGGGCGAGGAAGGACGACGACGGCATGGCGGGCTCCTTCGGAGTCGGGGATCAGCAGTGCCGGTGGGAGAAGTAGTGGAGCTGCCGCATCCCGGCGGCGACGGTCGAGCCGGGCTCGAGCACGGTCTCGGCCCCCGGTTCCAGCCGGCGCCAGGTGGCGCTCCCCCGAGGCAGCACGAAGGTCCCGTTGGCCGACTGCAGATCGGTGACGACGACCTGCCAGCCCCGCAACGCGATCCGGGCGTGCCGCCGCGAGACGAGCGGATCGGCCAGCGTGACCGGATCGGCCTCCCCCGCGGCCACGGCCTCGTCGAACTCGGGCATCCGGCCGAGCACGAGGTCCCGCAGCAGCGGGACGGTGGTGCCATCGTCGAGCACGAGCACGCCCAGCTGCGGTCGCGGTCCGACATCCGGCGAGCGCGGGGCCTGCGCCATCGAGATCCCGCACACGGAGCAGTAGGAGACGGCGGGATCGTTGAAGTGATCACGAGCGCACCGCACCCCGGGCACGGTCGCGACGACGACCCCGACGGGGCGGCTGTCCGTTGTGGACTCGGCGGTGGCCGGCGCGGTTTCGGTCGCCGGTGCGGGGGCCGGAGCTGGCGCGGGCGCCGGAACCGCGGCCGAGGCCTGCGCCGGAACCGGGGCTGATGCGGGCGCCGCCACTGGAGCTGTTGCTCGCACCGGAACCGAAGCCGCAGCTGCCGCCTGCTCCGCCACCGGAGCCGGAGCCGCGGCCGGAGCCTGCGCCGGCACCGGAGCTGGCGCGGGCGCCGGTACCGAAGCCGGAGCTGTCGTCCGCTCCGCCACCGGAGCCGGAGCTGCTGCCTGCTCCGCCGCCGGAGCCGAGTCCTGCGCCGGAGCCGCGGCCGGGGCTTGCGCCGGGACCGGAGCTGGCGCGGGCGCCGGACCCGAGGCCGGAGCTGTCGCCTGCCCCCCTACCGGAGCGGAGTCCTGCGCCGCCGCCGGAGCTGTGGCCGGAGCCTGCGCCGGCACCGGAGCTGATGCGGGCGCTGCCCCCAGAGCCGGAGCCGCGGCCGGGACCTGCGTCGGCACCGGAGCTGGCGCCGGAACCGGGGCCGGATCTGCCGCCTGCTCCACCTCCGGAGCCGAGTCCCGCGCCGGAGTCGGCTCGGCCGGAGCCGGAGCCGGGGCGTCGTCCAGCGTGCCCAGGTCCGTGCCGCCCAGTACCGCGCGTACGGCGTCCACCCGATCGGTGATCACCCGGTCCAGGACCGTCGCCGCGTCGCGGCCGTCGAGGTGGACGTGCTTGCCGTTGACCGTCACGATCAGCTCTGCCCCGCCGTGCACGACGGCCGCCATGCCGTCTCCGGTCGGGCCGAAAGCGCAGAGGGCCGGGAAGTCTTCGGCGTCCGCGTCGATCAGTCCCGCCACCCGGCGGCTCAGCTGCCGCGCGTCGGCCTCGTCCGCCGCGATCGCGGCGACCGCGTCGAGCAGCGCGCCGATGCGGTGCTGCCGGCCGGGCACCGCTTCGCAGACCAGGGTCAGGTCACCGTAGCGGGCCAGGACTGCGTTGCCCCGCAACGGGTGCAGCCCGTCCGGGGCCGTCGCGGCCGCCTGCGGTGCGTTGTCCAGAACCGTGCTCATACCAGTCTCCCGCCGTGAAACCTCCATCGGATGAACGGCACCCGCATCGGCCCGTTCGCGAGCAGCCACACCGCCAGCCAGACGACCCCGAAGTGGATCAGGAACGCGCCCCAGGGCACCGGGCCCGGCAGCCAGGGCAGCCGGCCCCGGCCCGCCAGGACCCACACGAGGATTCCCTCCGGCACGGCGGTGAGCAGGCCGAAGAGGGTGGGCCAGTCCTTCTCCCACCGCCACTGCATGAGCAGGTGGTAGACGAACTCCCAGCCGACCCCCAGCACGGTGACGGCGCCCAGCACCACGAAGGTGGCCTGGTACCGCTGCGCCACCGGGGCGTCGATCGGCAGGATCGGCGCGAGCAGCGCGGTCAGCGCACCACCGAGGAAGATCAGCAGGAACAGCCGGGTCTGGATCCGGCCGAGCAGTGTCGGCACCACGTCGTCGTCCTCTCCACGTACGGTCAGATCCGGCGTCCGGTGGCCCACTTCAGCCACCGGGCGATGGAGCTGACCGGTCCCATGTGGTCGCAGTAGCCGCGCCGGGCGATGTCGTCGATGACGTCCTGCGCGGCGAGCTGGAGCCCGAGGAAGGTGTCCACCCCGGGGAAGTAGCCGCCGTACGCGGCCGCGCCGGTCGCGTAGAGCCGTCCTTCGCCGTTGTCCGCTCCGCGCACGTCGAAGGCTTCGCCGACGTCGAGCCGGCCGAGCACGTTGCGCCCGACGCCGGGCTGGCGCAGCAGGTCGCCGAGGACGCGGTGCTCGCTGATGTCGCCGTTGAGGCCGGTGCAGTCGATCACGTAGTCGACGGCGACGTTCGCCAGGCCCTCGGGGCGGCCGATGGTGGCCACCATGCCCGTCCCGTCGAGCCGCAGGTCGGCGATCCGTCCGGAGACCGGCTGGTACCAGCCCTGTTCCCGGGCGGTCCGCTGCCCCTCGCGCCAATGCCGCCGCGACGGCGTCGTCGTCCCGCCGATCTGCTCGTAGATCCGGACCCGGTCGGCGCCCTCCAGCCCGTGCATGCGGGCGCGCAACTGGCCGCCCCACGCGGACTTCGGGTAGTTGAAGCCCTGGAACGCCCAGCCGTCGCGACCGGGCCGCCGCGCCCACGGGTGCGGCCCGTGGTGGCCGGCGTAGAAGGTGCGGAACAGGTGCACGATCCGGGTTTCCGCGCCGCCGGAGAGCCGGTCGGTGATCAACCGGTGCAGGACGGCCGAGGCGACGACCCCGCCGCCGCGCACCAGCACGGTGCCGGGCCGGTGGCGCAGGGCCTGGTACACGTGCTCGTGGTCCTCGTAGCCGTTGACCACGTGGTGGAAGTCGTTCATCCGTTCGCGGAACGCCTGCATGTCGGGCAGGAACCGCAGGCCCGGGTAGCCGACGGCCAGGTGCACGTCCCGCGAGCGGAAGGCGACGTGCCCCGGCGCCGGGCTCCCGTCGGCGGCGGCCGGGGACAGCAGGCTGAAGTACCCGCCACCGGCGCGGCGGCGGACCACCTGCACCTCGCCGCGCACCAGCATCTCGCCGTACCGGATCCGGTCGGCCTCCCGCGCGATGCCGTCGAGCACCGTGCCGAGCACCGGGGTGTAGAAGTCGGCGAAGTCCGGCTCCAGGAACACCTGCGTCAACGGCTTGAGGCTGCGGGTCCGCCACGCTTCCTGCAGCGCGTAGGACGGGAAGCCCCACAGGTTGTCCGGCCGCGACGCCGAGTCCGACCGGATCCGGCGAGCCCGCGGCAGCTGCGAAACGCGGGTCAGGTACTCGTAGGTCTCCCACGGGTGGGCCAGGTTCGACAGGACGCGGATGTCCTGCGCCGGCACGTCGCCGGCGATCCGCAGGTAGTCGACGGTGACGAAGGAGCCCATCCCCCCGCCGACGCTGACGAAGGGCGCGTCGTGCACCGGGATGCCCGCGCCGGCCACCATCTCGTCGGTCCACATGGGACTCTGGTCCAGCAGCGGCGGGACGGCCCGCGCGGTCGGCAGCTGCGGCGCAGCCACGGCATCGGTCGTGTCAGTCACTTTCCCTCACCGGCTCACTGTTCTCATCACTCCGGGGAACATTCACTCGCAAGAGTGACGGCGGCGCCGTCGGCGCACCGTTCTCCGAGCGTCACACGTCGAGGCCGGCGGCCGGTTCGTCGAGCAGCTGGCCGATGCTGGAAGCGGGTTCGACGCCCAGCTCGTCGCGGAAGATCCGCTGGTAGTCGGCGAAGTACGAAAGCGCTTCCTGCTGGTTTCCCTGTACGAGGCAGGCCCGGATGAGCGTCTGGTGTGCACTGTCGCGCAGGGAATCCGCCTGCACCAGCGCCAACGCCGTGCAGACGGCCGCGCCGGGCAGGCCCTCGCCGGCCAGGCGGCGGGACAGGGTTTCCAGTGCGGCCAGCCGGAGCTGGTGGTACCGGGTCTGGTACTCCAGCAGCCATTCGTCGTCCAGGTCGGGCAGGAGGTCGTGGTGGAAGCCGGCGTCGAGGGCTTCGGTGCGCACCGCGGCGGGCAGCGGGCCTTCGGTGGCGAGGATCCGGTTGGCCAGCGCGGTCGTCTCGTCCAGGTCGATGCGGAGGCCGCCGGCGAGCCGCAGGTAGGAACCGCACACGACGATCAGGCCCGGGCAGGTTCGTTCCAGCCGGTAGATGACGGTGCGTAGATTGGCGTGGGCGCGCGCGGTGGTGGCATCGGGCCACAGCAGGTGCGCGATCTGCCGCCGCGCGACCGAGCCGGAGTGGCAGACGAGGACGGCGACGAGCCGCTGCCCGGTCGTGCTCACGTCGACCAGTTCTCCGCGCAGCACGAGCCGGAACCCGCCGAGCAGGCTCAGTTCGCCCACCGGAGTGACCTCTTCGGACGTCCCGATCGGACGCTCGGGTGCGGACGGCCAGAGCTGCGCGTCCGGGCGGAAGAGAGCGGACCGGGTGGTGGTGACGTCGACGAGCATGGGATGTCCCCCAAACGCGGGTCGGAGATGGTTTCGTGGAGTACCGAGACGCCACGCCGCGGGACCGTTACATGATCACGGAATTCTCACGATCCGTACACGGATCACCGGGAATTCCGTTGCAACGAGGGGGAAAGACGATGGATAGTCACGAAAAGTAGTCGTTTGAGAAGACGTCGGACGGGGTATTCGGTTACTTCGGTGCCGTGCCCTGGGGCTGGACTGTCCTATTCGGCCGGTTTCGGCTCAGCTCCCGGCACACCGATGCCCGGCCGGTTCGCCACCGAACCGGCCGGGCATCGGCGTGTCACACCAGCGACGCCGTCAACCCGCCGTCGAGGACGTAGTGGCTGCCGGTGATCCAGCTCGCCCGGTCCGAGGCCAGGAACGCCGTCACCTCCGCGATGTCCTGCGGGGTGCCCAGCCGGCCCTGCTTGGCCGCGACGAGGTCGCCGAACGGGACCTGCGTGGCCGCCTCGAAGTCCGGGACCAGGCGCTCGACCATGGCCGTGTCCGCGAAGCCCGGGCAGACCGCGTTGACCCTCACTCCCGTCGGGCGCATCTCCACCGCCGCGACGCGGGTCAGCTGGATCACCGCCGCCTTCGTCGCGCAGTACGAGCCGAGCAGGGGGCTCCCTCCGATGCCCGCGATCGAGGCGATGTTGACGATGTTGCCCTTGGACTCCACCAGGTGCGGGGTCGCCGCCTTCATCGTCACGAACGTGCCGCGGACGTTGACCGCGAAGATCCGGTCGAAGCTCTCCGTCGGCTGCTGCAGCAGCGGGGACGACACCTCGATGCCCGCGTTGTTGACCAGGACGTCCAGGCCGCCGAGGAGGTCGACCGCCTGCTGGATCGCCGTCTGGACCTGGGTTTCGTCGGTGACGTCGCAGTTGGCGACACCCGCGGCGCCGATCTCGTCGGCCGCCTGCTTGGCCGCGAGGGAGTCGAGGTCGCTCACGACGACCCGGGCGCCGCGTTCGGTGAACAGCGCCGCGATCGCCTTGCCGATACCGGCACCCGAGCCGGTGACGAAGACGCGCTTTCCATCGAGTTCGGACATGCTGGTCCCTTTCACATCGCGTCGATCTTGGGGAGGATTTCTTCCTTGAGGCGCTTCAGGTCGTCGAGCGTCTTCGCCACCGGGACGTCCTGGAAGGGCGGCCACAGGAACGGCATCGTCAGCCCGGCTTCCCGGTAGCGCTTGAGCCGGTCGGTGATCTGCGCCTGCGAGCCCACGAGCAGGTTGGTGCCCTTGCCCAGCGGGCTCTGGTCCATGTCCTGGTCGGTGATGACGAACCAGATCATGCTGGCGATCTCGAGGTCGTCGACCGATCGCGGGGTGTCGAGGGCCTCGAGCTCGCGCTGGATCTCGGTGCGCCACCTCGTGATGTCCTCGGGCGAGTCCTGGATGCCGATCCAGCCGGCGAGCCCGTACTTCGCGATGCGCGCGGCCGACCGCTTCGCGTCCTTGAGGCCGCTGAAGAAGATCGGCGGGTGCGGTTTCTGCACCGGCTTGGCGCCGAACCCGCTGCGCTGGAAGTCGGCGAACTCGCCGTGGTACTCGAACAGGTCGTTGGTCCAGATGCCCTGCATGATCTCCAAGGTTTCCCGGACGTGCTGGTGCCGCTTGGGGAAGATGTGCGACGCACTCGCGGCGGCGAACTCCTCGGGCATCCAGCCGGAGCCGACGGCGACGTTGAGCCGGCCGCCGCAGAGGTGGTCGATGGTCGCCAGTTCCGCGGCGAGGACGCCGGGCGAGCGGTAGGGCGTGTCGATGATGCTCATCCCGATCCGCACCTTCGACGTCTTCGCCGCGAGCCACGGGATGAGCGGCATGCCCTGGAGGAACTCGCCGCGCGAGCTCACCGGCAGGCCCTTGGGAAAGCCCTCGATCATGCCGAACGCGTACTGCATCTCCTGGGTGTCCGACGTCTCCGGGACGATGATCCGGTCGAGCGTCCAGACGGAGTCGAAGTCGAGGTCCTCGGCCAGCGCGGTGAGGTCCTCGAGCTCCCGCACGGTCACCTTGTCCCGGAAGTTCGGCAGGTAGAGCGCGAGTTTCATGTGTTCTCCTTCAACGGGTGGCGAGGGTGGTGCGGATGTCGGCCTTGAGCACCTTGCCGACGGTCGAGCGGGGCAGGTCCGGCCAGACTTCGACCTGCTTCGGGGCCTTGACGCTGCCGATGCGGTCCTTGACGAAGGCGATCAGCTCGCCGGCGTCCAGTTCGGCGCCGGGCCGGAGCTGGACGACGGCGGTCACGCGCTCGCCCCACTTGTCGTCGGGCAGGCCGACCACGGCGCAGTCGCGGACCGCTTCGTGGGCCAGCACCGCCTGCTCGACCTCGGCGGAGTAGACGTTGAACCCGCCGGTGATGACCATGTCCTTGGCCCGGTCGACGATGTGGAGGAAGCCTTCGCCGTCGAGGAACCCGATGTCGCCGGTGTGGTGCCAGCCGTGGGCCGACGCCTCCGCCGTGGCTTCCGGGTCGCGGTGGTAGCCGGCCATCACCAGCGAGCCGCGCACGCAGATCTCGCCGCGTTCCCCCTGCGGGACCGGGTTTCCGTCGCCGTCGAGGATCGCCACGGTGACCAGCGGCGACGGCCGCCCGGCCGAGGACAGCCGTCCGGTGTGGACGGTGCCGTCGGGCCGCCGGTGCTCGGCCGGGGACATCGTCGAGATCATCATCGGGGCCTCGGACTGGCCGAACAGCTGCGCCATCGGCCCGATCCGGTCGAGCGCTTCGGTGAGCCGGGCCGTCGACATCGGGGCCGCGCCGTACCAGAAGCACTGCAGCGACGAGAGGTCCGTGCGGTCGAGGGCTTCGTGGCCGAGCACCAGGTAGATCAGCGTCGGCGGCAGGAACGTGTGCGTGACGCGGTGGTGTTCGATGAGCTCCAGGAACCGGCCGACGTCCGGCTTCGGCATGATCACGACCTCGCCGCCGCGGGCCAGGACCGGGAAGCACAGGACGCCGGCCGCGTGTGTCAGCGGGGCCAGGGCCAGGTAGACCGGGCGGCCCTCGAAGGGGTAGCTCATCAGCGTGATCGCCGACATCACCTCGAGGTTGCGGTCGGTGAGCATGACACCCTTGGGACGTCCGGTGGTGCCGCCGGTACCCACCAGGGCGACGACGTCGCCGGGCGGCTCGGCCACCGCGGGCGGGTCGTCTTCCGCCTGGCCGAGCCAGTCGTCGAAGCCGGGCGCGAAGGCGTCGCCGTCGCCGAGGCGGACGAGCGTGGTCAGCTTCGGCAGCTGCGGGGCGATCCGGCGGACCAGGTCCTCGAAGGCGGGCTGGAAGACCAGGGTGGCGCAGTCGAACAGGTCCAGGAGCTCGGCGTTCTCGCCGGCGGCGTTGCGCGGGTTGATCGGGCACCACACCGCGCCGGCCCGGGAGATGCCGAAGACGCAGGTGAACGCGGTGGGGTCGTTGGCCGAGAGGATGCCGACCTTGTCCCCCGGGGCGACGCCGGAGCGCCGCAACGCGCGGGCGACCGCTTCGGCGAGCTCGACGACCTCGCCGTAGGACCGGGTGACCCCGTCGAGGGTCAAGCAGGGCGCCCCGGGGTCCAGGGAGGCGCCTTTCTCCAGGTAGAAGAACAGAGACATCGTCGTCCCTCCCGACATCGCCGGCGGCTGGTGAAGACCATGACCGCCATTTGGACGAATGTCAAGATTTTCTTGGACGATTGGTCAGAAAACGGCCGGATGGTATCTTCGGGGTCGTGACCAGCGCAGCCGCCGTGAGGCGCCGGACCCCAGCCGACAAGTTCGAGGACCGCCGCCGGGAACTGGCCGACGCGGCGCTCCTGGCCCTGGCCGACCTCGGCTACGCCCGCACCAGCCTGCGCACGATCGCGGAGCACACGAAGTTCTCCCACGGGCTGCTGCACTACTACTTCGCCGACAAGGTCGAGCTGATCACCTACTGCGTCCGCCGCTACAAGGCGGCGTGCGTCCAGCGTTACGAGGGCGGCGTCGGCGAGGCGGCCACGGCGGCCGAGCTGGCGGCGGCGTGCGCCGACGGCCTCGCCGCGGCGCTCGGCGAAGCGCCCCTGATGCACCGCATGTGGTACGACCTGCGCACGCAGTCGTTGTTCGAGCCGGCGTTCCGCGAGGACGTCGCCGAGATCGACGACAGCCTGCGGGACATGATCTGGCGCAACGTGACCGCGTACGCCGGCCTCGCGGGCGCCGAGCCGACGTGCTCGGCGGCGGACGCGTACGCGCTGTTCGACGGGCTGTTCCAGCAGGCGCTGCTGCGCCACCTGGCCGACGAGGAGACAGCGCTCGACGACCTGCGGCGCGGGGTGCGGGAGCTGTTCCCCCGGCTGGTCGGCTGACGACGACGGGCCGCCGTGCCCGGCACGGCGGCCCGCACCCGGGTCAGGGGATGTGCCACTGCTGGGGCGGCGTGTCCTCGCACGTCCACTGCTGCAGGAGCGTGCCCGGGGTGTTGCTCCAGTCCTTGTCGTCCACGCAGCGCCCGGTCATCAGGTTCTTCACGCGCGACGTCGGGACCGGCGGGGAGAACGGCTGGGTCTCCACCGCCCACAGCTGCATGTAGCCCTGCCGGGCGTCGGCCCAGCAGTCCCACTGCTGCAGGAGGACACCCGGCGCGGGATCCCCGCCGGGGACGTCGAGGCACTTGCCGGTTTCCAGGTTGCGGAGCCGGTAGTAGTGCGTCACGCCGATGGTCATCACGTACTCTTCGGTCCAGCGTTGCGGCGCCCCTCCCCAGCAGTACCACTGCTGGATGCGAGCGCCGCTGGCGCGGTCGCCGCCGACCACGTCCATGCACAGGTGGCTGCTGTTGTTGATGAACAGGTAGGGACCGTAGTCGGGCGCCGCGTTCGCCGGCGAGCCGGTGAGCAAGGCGGCGCCGGCCAGGCCGGCCGACACGATCGACGCGACGATCCGCCGCGCGATTCGGTTCATTTCCCCTCCCGAGAAAACCCGGACCCCGGTGGCCCGGTCCGGGGATTCTGGGCCCGCCGCCCCGGTGGCCGGAAACGCCCGTCTCGTTCAACGGAACGATCGGGGGTGCGGGAGCCGGTCGGTGATCTCCTGCGACGCCCGCCGGACCAGCTCGGCGAGTCCGGCCGGTGCGGCCCGGCGCACCACGACCGCGCCGACCGAACCGGCGAAGGAGCCGTCCGCGTGCCAGATCGGGGCGGCTACACAGGAAACGCCGGACGCGTGCTGCTCGGCCAGCCACGGGCCGCCGACCCTGGCCAGGATCTGCCGGCGCCGCCGCTCCACCGGCAGGCGGTCGCCGGCGGCCCGGCCGGCGAGGAGGACCTTTCCGGCCGCGGTGGCGTCCGGCAGGGTGTCCCCCGGCCGCATCGGCGGGAATTCGACGCTCCCGCACCGGGTTTCGGCGACCACCCGGACCCGGTCGTCGTGCAGCACCGTCACCACGACCGCCGTGCCCGTGAGGGCGGCGAGCACCTGCACCGGCTCCCGGGCCGCGTGGTGCAACCGGGGATCCGGGTTCCAGGCCGCCCCGAGCCGGGCGAGCGACCGCCCGATGAAGTACCGCTGTTCGTGACGGTGCACCGCCCCGAGCGCGACGAGCTGTTCGAGCAGCCGGTGCACGGTGGCTTTGGGCAGGCGCACCGCGCGGGCGAGATCGGCCAGCCTGCTGCCGTCGGCGGACCGGGACAACGCCTCCAGCACGCGGAACGCCCCCTCCAGCACGCCCCGGCCCCGGTGTTCTCCGGATTCCATCGATGCCCTCCTCCCCCGCAGGCCCGGCAGGACGAAGATCGCCGGCGATATCCGGAGGGGAACGGGATTTCCCCTGATACGAACCCACAGGGACTTCTCAGGAACGCGGCGGCCCGGGCCACCGCCTCCGGTCACTCCGTGACGACCACGACGTGCAGGCTCCGCGGCCCGTGCACGCCTTCCACCCGGGTCAGCTCGATGTCGCTGGTGGCGCTCGGCCCGCTGATCCAGGTCTGCGGGCGCGCCGGGTCCAGCGCGGCCACCGCCTCCGGCACCCCCGGCACGATCTGCTCCGCCCGGAGCACGCACACGTGCACGTCCGGCACCAGGCTGAACGCCCGCCGGCCTTGCCCCGGCCCGTGGTCGAGGACGATCGTGCCGGTGGTCGCGATGCCCAGCGCCGCCGTCGTGACGACGGCGTCGAACCCGGTCGGCCCGGCGGTGCTCGCCACCGGCGGCGACCCCTCGATGCCGACCGGGAACCCATCCGGTACCAGCACTTTCCGCGCCGGCCCCAGCGCCGCGCGGATCGCGTCCGGCAGCTCGGCGGCGGTGCACCGGGTGAGCGTGGCCCGGTAGTCGACCACGCGCTCGGCGAACAACTCGACGTCCGCGACGGCCGCGCGGTAGCCCCGGGGTACCACGGCTTCCGTGCGATCCGCGTCCCGCAGCGCGCCGCGGACGGCCGCCAGGATCTCCTCCCGCGCGTTCATCGCTTCCGCCACCAGGACCGGAAGGACTCGGGCGGCGGCGCCGGCAGGTCGCGGCTGGTCGTCCACAGTGAACCCGGCCACGGCAGGCGGGACAGGGCCCGGCGGCCGCCCGGGAGCAGGCGGCGGCCGAAGCGGGTCAAGGCCCGGTTCGCGACCCCCAGGCCGCGTTCGGCCGCGCCGAGCCGGCGGGCGTCGGACAGCACCCAGGACGCCGTTTTCATCGCCACCGCCTCGGGTTTCGGGGGCCCGCCGCGGTGTGCGTCGACCACGCGGGACCGCAGGTGCACCAGGACTTCCGGGATGTCGATGCGCACCGGGCAGGCCTCGAAGCAGGCCCCGCACAGGCTGGAGGCGTAGGGCAGCGAGTCGGTCTGCTCGTCCACGCCGACGCCCTTGAGCAGCGGGTTGAGGATCGCGCCGATCGGCCCGGGGTAGACCGACCCGTAGGCGTGCCCACCGGTCCGTTCGTAGACCGGGCAGACGTTCAGGCACGCCGAGCAGCGGATGCAGCGCAGCGCCTGCCGGCCGACCTCGTCGGCGAGCGCGCGGGTGCGGCCGTTGTCCAGCAGCACCACGTGCATCTCCTGCGGGCCGTCGCCCGGTGTCACGCCGGACCACGTCGAGGTGTAGGGGTTCATCCGCTCCCCCGTGCTCGACCGCGGCAGGAGCTGCAGGAACACGTCGAGGTCGGCCCACGTCGGGACCACCTTCTCGATACCCACCACGGAAACCAGCACTTCGGGCAGGGTCAGGCACATCCGGCCGTTGCCTTCGGACTCGACGACGACCAGGGTGCCGCTCTCGGCGACGGCGAAGTTCGCGCCGGAGACGGCCATCTTCGCGCGCAGGAACTTCTCGCGCAGGTGCAGCCGGGCCGCGCCGGCCAGCTCGGCCGGGTCGTCGGTCAGGCCCTCGGGCGCCGGACGGCCCGCCGCGGCCATCTCGCGGCGGAAGATCTCCCGGATCTCCGCGCGGTTGCGGTGGATGGCCGGCACCAGGAGGTGACTGGGCAGGTCGTCGCCGAGCTGCACGATGAGCTCGGCGAGGTCGGTTTCCCAGGCGGTGACGCCGTGCTCGGCGAGCGCCTCGTTCAGACCGATTTCCTGGGTCGCCATCGACTTGACCTTGACGACCTCGTCGACGCCGTGGTCCCGCGCGATGCCGGCGACGACCTCGCAGGCTTCCCGCGCGTCGCGTGCCCAGTGCACGGTCGCGCCCCGCGCCTGCAACGCCGCTTCGAGGGTCAGGAGGTGCTCGTCGAGGCGGCGCAGGGTGTTGTCCTTGATGGCGGCGCCCGCCAGCCGCAGTTCCTCCCACTCGGCCACCTCGCCGACGACGGCCGCGCGCTTGGCGCGGATGGTGGCGGTGGCGTGGGCGAGGTTGCGCCGCAGCTGCGTGTCGGCGAGCGCTTCCCGGGCCGCCGCCGGGAAGGCGGGCATGCCGACGAACGTGGCGCTCACGCGTCCTCCTCGGTCGAAGCGAGCACGTCGGCCAGGTGCAGCACGCGGACGCCGGACCGCTGCCGCGACAGCAGGCCGCCGACGTGCAGCAGGCAGGAGTGGTCGCCCGCCACCAGCACCTCGGCTCCGGTGGCGCGGACGTGCCGGGCCTTGTCCGCGCCCATGGCGGTCGACGTCTCGGCGTTCTTGACGGCGAAGGTGCCGCCGAACCCGCAGCACTCCTCGGCGGCGGGCAGCTCGGCGAGGTCGAGGCCGCGCACGGCCCGCAGCAGCCGCAGCGGCTTGTCGCCGACGCCGAGCATGCGCAGCGAATGGCAGGTCGGGTGGTAGGTGACGCGGTGCGGGAAGTACGCGCCGACGTCGGTCACGCCGAGGACGTCGACGAGGAATTCGCTCAGCTCGTGGACCTTCGGCCCCGCCTCGGCCGGCCGGGGCTCCCCCGCGCGCCGGGCGACCAGGCCGTGCTGGTGCCGGGCCGACCCCGCGCACGAACCCGAGGGCGTGACGACGTGGTCGTACCCGGCGAACGCGCCGGTGAACGCGCGGACCACCGGCACGGCCTCGTCGAGGTAGCCGGTGTTGACCATCGGCTGGCCGCAGCAGGTCTGCGCCTGCGGGAAGTCCGCGTCCACGCCCAGGCGGCGCAGCAGCCGGAACACCGCCTTGCCGGTGTCGGGGAACAGCGCGTCGTTGATGCAGGTGACCAGCACGGCGACCTTCATCCGCTCACCCGCATCGCGCACCTCCGTATTGAAAGGTTTCAATTTCCTGCGCGTTGACGCTACTACGACCGGTTGTTACGTTTCAAGTACTCGGGCACGGTGATCCACAGTGACGACGCTGCTGTTCCCGGCGTCCCCACTGCGCCACTCGTGGAAACTCCGTTCCACGATGGGGATTTCGTCACCACGGACCGTGACCGGATTGGACGGAGGTCCCGTGCCCGAGGCGTCCGGCCGTGCCGATGCACGCCCATTCGCCGGGCCCGCAATCGTTGAGGGACAACAAAATCTCGTTCATCCGTCAGGTGACGGATGTCTGAAATGCGCGCACCACGAAACATTGCTCTACGGAGTTTGCCGCTCCGGCCTCGACACCCGAGGAGGAGCGATGTCGCGTGCTACCACCACGGTCTCCACTCTGGTCATCTTCGTTCTCGCACTCAACCTGCGGCCGGCGGTCACGAGTCTCGGCGCCGCGTTGCCGGACATCTCCGTCGCCGGCGGCCTGGTCGCCGCGGTGCTCGTCGCCCTGCCGCTCTGGGCGATCGGCCTCGGCGGCTGGGCGACGCCGTGGCTGTGCAGCCGGGTGGGGACGCACCGGACCGTCACCGTGGCCCTCGTCGGGCTGATCCTGTCGCTGGCCGGGCGGGTCATGGGCGGTTCGGTGGAACTCCTGATCGGGACGGCGCTCGCGTGCCTGTCCATCGCCGTGCTCGGCACCATGCTGCCGTTGCTGGCGCAGGGGTCCGCCGCCTTCACGTTCGGGCTGGGGGTGGGCAGCACGGCCGGCGCCCTGGTCACGCCCACCGCGGTCATGTCGTCGTCGTGGCGGGTCGCCCTGGGCGTGTGGGCGGCCTCGGCGCTGGTGGCCCAGCAGGTCTGGCAGCGCACGCCCGGCGAGTTCGCGTCGCCGCGGACCGCACCGGGCGCCGTCCGGGCGTCGGCGTTGACCCTCCACTTCGGACTGATTTCGACGGTGACGTTCCTGGTCATGGGCTGGCTGCCCGGCATCCTGCGCAGCGCCGGCGTCCCGTCGGCGACGGCGGGTGCGTGCCTCGCGCTGTCGATGGCGATGGGGTTGCCGATGATGTGGCTGGTGCCGGGCTGGACGCGCCGCTGGCGCAACCAGACCCTGCTCGTGGTCGTCCTGGCCGCGCCGAACGTGATCGGCGTGACAGGGCTGCTCCTGGCGCCCGCGGCGGCCCCCTGGCTGTGGGCCGCGGCGACCGGAACGGGCATGGGCGCGCTCGCCTTCGCGCTGACGACCATCTCGTTGCGCAGCAAGGACAGCTCGGTGGCGCTGTCCGCGGTGGTCCAGGGGGTGGGGTACGTCATCGCGGGCTTCGGGGTGCTGGTCTGCGGCTGGCTGCACACGGGGACGGGCACCTGGCGGACACCGCTGATGCTGGTCCTGGCGGTGTTGCTCGGCCAGATGGTGAGCGGGCACATCGCGGTGTTCCGCCGAACCCCGGCACCGACTCCGGAGCCGGCCCCCCAGCCGGAGCCGGCGCCCGACCCGAAGCCGGCCCCTGAGCCGGAGCCCGCGGCCACCCAGCCGCTCGTCGTGCATCCGCAGGACGACGCTCCGGAGGTCGCTGCTTGATCCGGCCGCGCCGGGCACCCGACGGCAGTCACGACCCGCCACCGGTGCCGCGAATGACTCATTCGGGGCCGACCAACCTGCGGCAGTGGTACAAGAACGGCTTCAACACGACCGAAGCG
>NZ_JBSFNC010000036.1:0-75349 GCF_053586895.1 Amycolatopsis sp. NPDC003731
CGAATGACTCATTCGGGACCTCGGAGGTCCCGAATGAGTCATTCGCGGCACCGGCGACCGGACGCGGGTCAGGGGTTGAGGGCGAAGTACGCCGGCTTCGGGCGCAGGTTCTCGTCGAAGAGGCAGGCCGCCCCTTCGCCCGGGAAGACGTCCGGGACCCACGAGTGCCGGTCGGTGAACCCCCACGTCGTGAACTCGACGCACTTGCGGACCGCGTGGCAGCCGTCCCACAGCTGCCCGAAGTAGCTCGCCTGGGTGGCGAGCTTGGCCGGGTCGGCCGGGGTCGGGATCCGGACGTCCGCCTCGGTGACCGCGGTCTCCACGCCGATCTTGGCGAAGCGGGCCAGGTTCTCGCGGTACTGGCCGGGGAAGCCGTACTGGATCGACAGGTGCCCCTGGATGCCGACGCCGTCGATCGGCACGCCCTGCCGGCGCAGCGTCTTCACCAGGTCGTACACCGCGTCGCTCTTCGGGTTGATCCCTTCGATGTTGTAGTCGTTGATGTAGAGCTTCGCGTGCGGGTCGGCCGCGTGCGCCCAGCGGAAGACGTCGGCGACGAAGCCGTCGCCGAGCTTCTGCCGGAAGACCGTGTCACGCCGGGTGCCGTCCTCGTTGAAGATCTCGTTGACGACGTCCCAGGCGCGGATCTTTCCCTTGTACCGCTTGACTTCCGTGGTGATGTGGTCGCGCAGCACCCGGCGCAGCTCGTCGGCGGGCAGCGCGCCGACCCAGTCCGGGAGCTGGGAGTGCCAGACCAGCGTGTGCCCGCGGACGGTCTTGTGGTGTTGCTGCGCATACTTGACGATCGCGTCGGCGCCGGACCAGTCGTACTGGCCCCGCACGGCTTCGATCGTGCCCCACTTCATCTCGTTTTCCGGCGTCACGTTGTCGAATTCGCGGGTGAGCACCGCCCGGTAATCGGTTTCCGAAGCCAGGTACGTGGCGGCCACCGCGCTGCCGACGTAACGGTTCGTGGTGTATTGCAGCGGCACCGAGTGTGCCCCCGCCGAAGCGGCAGGGGCCTGCCACACGGCAATACCCATGACGGCGGCGACCGCGGCGACGGCCTGTTTCTTAGGAATTCTTCCCAGCATCTTCATCCTCCGCGAGACAATGGTGCTCCGAAACTTTCCAACCGTTTCAAATCAGGTTTCGATGACCTAGAATCTCCTCCATGACAACGAAGTCTGACGAGCTCGAGCCGACCGAGTCCCGGGTGACCATCGCCCGGATCGCCGCCGAGACCGGTGTCTCCGTCCCGACAGTTTCGAAAGTGTTGAACGGGCGTCCCGACGTCGCCGAAAGCACGCGCGCCCGCGTCGAAGCCGTCATCGGGAAATACGGGTACCGGCGCCGTGCCGACGAACGTTCCCGCCGTTCCCGGCTCCTGGAACTGATGTTCCACGAACTCGAAAGCACCTGGGCTCTTGAAATCATCCGCGGCGTCGAGTGCGTCGCCCGCGAAAACGGAATGGCGGTCGTGCTGGCGGAATCGTCGGGCCGGCACACGCCCGGGCAGAGCTGGCTGGAGAGCGTCCTCGCCCGGCGGCCGGTCGGCATCGTCTCGGTGTGCTCGGACTTCACCGGCGGGCAGCTGGCGAAGCTCCGGGCCCGGGACATCCCGCTGGTCGTGGTCGACCCGGCCGGTGCGCCGGGGCCGGAGACGCCCTCGATCGGGGCGACGAACTGGCAGGGCGGGCTGACGGCCACCCGGCACCTGATCGACCTGGGGCACCGCCGGATCGCGATGATCGGCGGCCCGGAGGGGGTGCTGTGCAGCCGGGCCCGGATCGACGGGTACCGCACGGCACTGGAGACGGCCGGCCTGGCCTTCGACCCGGCGCTGGTGCGCCGCGGCGACTTCCACGTCCGGGCCGGTTACCGGGAACTGGCTTCACTGCTCACCCTCCCGGACCGGCCGACGGCGGTGTTCGCCGGCAGCGACCTGCAGGCCCTCGGCGTGTACGAGGCGGCGCGCGACGCGGGGCTGCGCATCCCGGACGACCTTTCCGTGGTGGGCTTCGACGACCTGCCGATCGCCCGCTGGCTGACCCCGGAGCTGACGACGGTCCGCCAGCCCCTGCAGGAGATGGCGGCGGCCGGCGCCCGGCTGGCGATTTCGCTGGCCCGCGGGGTCGATCCGGAAAGCCACCGCCTGGAGCTGGCGACCAGCCTGGTCGTCCGGCACAGCACGGCGGCGCCGGCCCACCGGGGTTACCGGGTGCTGACGGGCGGCGCGAGCTGACGATCGCGGCTGCTCCACGGCCGGCGGGCGCGGCGCCGGTCGATCAGCGGCTTCCGGGCCCCGGAACTGTCGGTGCCCACCGGTAGAGTGGAATTCGGGGGGCGCCCCCGGCGGGCGGGCGCTCGAGCGGGCGTCCGGCAGGTTTCCCCACCGGCGCGGACCCGGGCCACTCCCGCTCACCACGGCCACCGTGTGCTCTCCGGCGGCCCCAGGTAACTCGGCCTCAGCCCGCCGGTGTCGATCACCAGCTTCTGCAGGACCACCGCCGGGTCGACCATCCAGAACTTCAGCACGTGCGGGCCCGCTGCCGCGATCGTGTGGCGCGTCGAGGTCAGGTTCACGTTGTCCGAAGTGGTCCGTTCCCACTGCCGGTTCATGGACGTGTCGTCCGCGCCCGTGGCCGTCGTGATGTTGACGACCTGCGGTTCCGCGTCGTCGAACGAGATCGCGTACCTCAGCCCGTCGCCCGGCAGCACGTTGCTGCGCGGGGACAGGTACGCCCACACCGTCACCGGCCCCGCCGTGAACAGCGTCGCCCGGTACTCCAGGCGCGGCCCCGTTCCCGGTGTGCGGCTCCCCGCCGTCACCGGGAACGGGGTCATCCCCGCGCCCGTCCGTCCGATGTCCGGGATGCGCCGCCAGGCGGCGTCCGCCGTCCCGACGGTGGCGCTGCAGTGCTCGGCCTCCATCGACACGTACCCGCCGGCCTCGACGAACCCGCGCCGCCACGACGGCGGCAGCGCCGGGTTGCGCACCACCGCGTCCACCACCACCGAACCGCCCGCGCCCGACACCGTGATCGGGACCGTCGTGGCGCCCTTCGGGGCCCGGGCCCAGTCGATCCGGACGGTCATCCGCAGCTCCTCGGTCACCCGGCCGCCGCGCGGCTCGATCAGCACCCACGGCGCTCCGGCGGAAACCGTGCAGCGGAACGGTTCCCGGCCGCGATTGAAGACGTCGACGTACTGCGGCGGCGCACTCTGGTACGGGCTGAACTCCGGCAGCACCGGACGCCCGGGCGCACCGGGCCACGCCTGCTCGGAGCCGTCGACGGCGACCCCCAGCGACGCCGCCGACGGCAGGTCGAGGCGTTTCACCGCCGGGAAGATCACATCCGGCAGGGCCACGTTGTCCTTCTCCGGCTGCTGCCACGGCGCGTTCGGCCCGTAGCGCTCGACGTCGCCGTAGTCGATGTGCGGCTGGGTTTGGAACCCCTGCCACTTCCCGCCCGCGATCCCGGTGTTGTACTTCTCCGCCAGCGCGAGGTCGTCGGCGAAGCGGGCCTCCGTGACGGCAGCGAGGCCGTTCGCCGAAGCGCGGCCCTGCGCGGCGTAGAGCAGGTTGGTGAATTCGGCGCGCCGCAGCGCGTACAGGTTCGCCGTCGCCTTCGTCGCGTAGAGCGCCAGCTCGTAGAAGGCGTCCCGGTAGGCCGCGGGCAGCCGCGTGGAGATCTTCTCGGCGCGGGCCGAGAGGTCCTGCCACTCCTGCGTGACCCGGTCCAGCTCGCGGTAGTTGACGCGGCTGAACGGCGTCATCTGGTCGTCGTAGGTGATCGTCCCGGCCGGGTCGACCGTGATCCGCCGGTTCAGCAGCTCCGGCTTGCGGCGGGACTGCAGGCGCCCGTAGTCGTGCAGCACCCCGGCGACCTCCCCGGCCAGGGCCGGACCGAAGTTCTCCGAAGCGAACGAGCGCTCCCAGGTGGACAGTCGCTCGACCGGCAGCGAAGCGGGGTCCCAGGCGTAGTCGAGGAAGAACTGCAGCGGCAGCTCGTTGCCCTTCATGTCCCCGACGTTGGCCACCCACAGCCGGTCGTTGCCGTAGGCAAACGCCTGGTGCAGCTGCTCCCAGGTGTTCGCCAGCAGCGCGGTGTCGACCCACTTGTAGTTGCGGCCGCCGCCGACGTAGTCGAAGTGGTAGTACAGCCCGTAGCCGCCGGGGTGCGGCGGCAGGGACAGGTCCGGCATCTTGCGGATGTTGCCCCAATTGTCGTCGGTGAACACGACGATGACGTCGTCCGGCGGGCGCAGGCCCTTCGCCCAGTACCGCTGGACTTCCTTGTAGAGCGTCCAGACCTGCGGGACGTCCGTCGAGAGCTCGCGCGCGAGGATCTCCCGCTCGGTGGCGATGATCTCGCGCATCAGCTCGATGCCGTCGCCGTCGGGCAGGCCGACGTCGCCGTTGCCGCGCATGCCGAGCGTGACGACGCCTTCGAAGTCCTCGCGGGCCATCCGGCGGATGCCGTCGGTCCAGTAGGCCTTGATCGCCTCGCCGTTGCGGCGGAAGCTCCACTCCCCCGTGCCGCCGTACGGGTCGTGGCCCGGCGTGGTGATGTTCCCGGCCGCGTCGCGGACCGCGGGTACCGCGTGCCGGTTCCACTCCTCGATCCCGCGCATCATCGGCGCCTCGTGCGAGGTGCCCATCACGATGCCGTACTCCTTGGCCGTCGCGTGGTTGAGCGGGTCGTCCTCGGCGAACGCCCGCCCCCACACCGCCGGCCACAGGTAGTTGGCCCGCAACCGGAGCATGGTCTCGAAGACCTTCGCGAAGAACAGGTGGTTGAAGCCGTTCGGGAACCCGGGCGCCTTGCCCGGGCCGAAGTAGGCCGGGGCCCAGGTGCCGAGCGCCGGGTTCTCGTCGTTGATGAAGAACCCGCGGTACTTCACGTGCGGGGTGCCGAGGCTGAACCGCTCGCCCGGCAGGTGCAGCTCCGCCTGCTTGCGCGGCGGCACGTCCGCCCACCAGTACCAGGGCGAGACGCCGATGCGCCGGGACACCTCGTAGACGCCGTAGATCACGCCGCGCTGATCGCTGCCGGTGAGCACGAGCCGGCCGTCGACGACCTGGCTCAGCGACGTCTCCCACTTCCCGGCGATCCCGGTGACGTCGAGCTTGCCCGCCGCGACCAGGTCGTCGACCAGCGGGCTGTGCCCCAGCGTGCCGACCACGACGACCGGGCCGTGCGCGGGCACGACGTCGGCCGACACCGCGGGCCGCACGCCGGTCACTCGCTCGATGTCGGCGGCCAGGTCGCCCACGACCCGCCGCACGCCGGGGAGGTCGCCCGAGCCGACCACGATCGTCGCGGCCTTCCCCCGTGCCACCAACGGGAAGCCGGTCCCGGCCTCGGCGAGGCCCGGCACGGTGACGGACCCCGCCGCTCCGGCCACGGCGAGTAGTTGCAGGAAGGCACGGCGGTGTACCTCGGACGGCACGGCAGACCTCCTGAGTCAGCCCTTCACGGATCCGGTCAGCCCGCCGACGATGCGCCGTTCGGCGAGCACGAAGAACGCGAGCGCCGGGATCGCCGACAGGGCGGTGAACGCGAGCACCCTGGCGGTGTCCTGGGAGAACTGGGACTGGAACATCGCGACGCCGAGCGGGAGCGTGAAGTGCCCGGAGTCGTTGAACACCAGCAGCGGCAGCAGGTAGGCGTTCCAGCTGGTGACGAAGGCCAGCACGGCGACCGTGGTCAGCGCGGGCGTCGACAGCGGCAGCAGGATCCGCCAGAAGAACCCGAGCCGGGTAGCGCCGTCGAGCACCGCCGCGTCCTCGATCTCGCCCGGGATCGCGTGCATGAACGGCCGCAGGATCACGATCGTCACCGGCAGCGAGAACGCCGCCTCGGGGATCGCCACCCCCCAGAAGCTCTCGAGCATGCCCAGCTGGCGCAGCCACAGGTACAGCGGCAGCGTCGCCACCGTCAGCGGGAACAGCAGACCGATGGTGAACAGCGTGTACAACGCCTCGCGGCCCTTGAACTGGTACCGCGACAAGGCGTACCCGGCCATCGACCCGAGCGCGACCGCGACCGCGGTCGCGATCACGGCGATCAGTGCGCTGTTGCCCAGGAACGTCCAGAACGCGCTCGAGCCCAGGACCGAGGCGTAGTTGTCGGTCACCCACGGGCCGGGCAGCCCGGCCGGATCGGTGTTGATCTGGGCGTTGGTGCGGAACCCGCCGAGCACGACGAACAGCAACGGCACGACCGTCACGCCGACGATGACGATCGCCGCGAGGTAGCCCATCGACAGGCCGAACTTGCCGGACCGCATCAGCCCACCATCCTGGTCAGGGCGCCCTGGGTGTCCCGGCGGAGCGCGAACCGCTGGTACAGCAGGGCGAACAGGAAGCAGATGACGAACAGGATCACCGCCACCGCCGAACCGAACCCGAACTCGTAGCGCTTGAAGCCGTGGTCGATCAGGTAGGTCGCCATCGTCGTCGAGGCGTTCGCCGGACCGCCGGTGGTCATGATCCAGACGATGTCGAACAGCTGGAGCGAGCCGATCACCGACAGGAAGATCCAGATCCGGATGGTCGGGCCGAGCAGCGGCAGCACCACGTGCCGGGTCGTCTGCCACGCCGACGCGCCGTCGAGCGCCGCGGCTTCGCGCAGTTCGGCGGGCACGCCCTGCAGGCCGGCGAGCAGCAGGATGATGCCGAAGCCGATGTACTTCCAGGTGATCACCGCGAACAGCGTGTAGAGCACGATGCCCGGGTCGGCCAGCCAGTTGTGGATCAGCCCGCCGAGCCCGGCGCTCTTGAGCACCTGGTCGGCGAAGCTGTTCGGCTGCAGCATGAGCGACCAGATGACCGCGGTGATCGCCTCGGACAGCACGTAGGGGGCGAACACCAGGGCGCGCAGCACGGCGCGGCCCTTCAGCTTCCGGTTGAGCAGCATCGCCAGCCCGATCGACAGCGGCAGCTGCACCACGATCGACAACCCGGCGATGATCAGGTTGTGCACGATGGCGCTCTGGAACACCGTGCCGCTGAACGCGTCGGCGTAGTTGTCGAAGCCCACGAAGTCGTCGAGCGCGCCGAAGCCGTTCCACTTGAACAGGCTGTAGAAGGCGGCGATCCCGATCGGCACCAGGACGAACCCGATGAACACCAGCAGGGCCGGCCCGAGCAGCACCACCAGCTCCAGGCGCTTACCGAGGCCGGAGCGTTTCGCCCGGGCGCGGACCGCCGGCGCGGGCGGCCGCGCCGCCGCCCGCGCCGGAGTCGTCGCCGTGGTCACTTGTTGCCCGCCGCGGCCTGGTTGACGGCGGTCACGATGCCTTCCGGGGTGCCCTGGCCGGCGAACATGTTGGCCACCGCGTCGTTCAGCGCGGCACCGACCGCCGTCGGGAACGCCCGGTCGAAGTACATCTGCACGTACGGCGCCTTCGTGCCGTAGTCGTTGACCTGCCGGAGCACGTCGGTCTTCAGCGACTTCGCGGCCGCGGCGTTCACGGGCAGGCCGGTCCCCTTCGCGGCGAGCTCGGTCTGCACCGGCTCGCTGACCAGGTACTGCAGGAAGGCCGTGCAAGCCTTGTACGCGCGGGTCGTGCAAGCGAAACCGTCACCGCCGCCGAGCGCGGCCGCCGGGTCGCCCTGCCCGCCCGCCACGGTCGGGAACGGGAACCAGCCGAGCTTCGAGTCCAGGTCCTTGTCCTCGGTCAGGGATGACATCGTGCCGGGCTCCCAGTCGCCCTGCAGTTCCATCGCGGCCTTGCCGTTGGCGACGAGGCCGGCGGAGCTGCCCGCGCCCTGCTGGGCGGGTGTGCCGGCGAACCCGGTCTGGAACGGTTCGGTGGCCAGGAAGTTCTTGAGGTCCTGCCCGGCTTTCGTCCAGCACGGGTCCTCGAGCTTGACCGCCTTCACCGACTGCTGGAGCACCGCGGTCGAGCATTCGCGGATGGCGAAGTAGTTGAAGTAGAAGGCATCCGGCCAGCGGTCCTTGCCGCCGACGGAGATCGGCGCGATGTTCTTGGCCTTCAGCGCGGTGACGGCGGCGTTCAGCTCGTCCATGGTCTTCGGCGGGGTGGTGATCCCCGCTTGCTGGAACAGGTCCTTCCGGTACCAGAAGCCGACGAAGTGCTGCGTGAACGGCACACCGTACTGCTTGCCGTCGACCTGCCACTTCTCGCCGAACTTGCCGGTGGCCTGCTCGATCCACGACTTCGTGTCGTCGGTGATGTCGGCGACCTTGCCCGAAGTGATCTGCCCGGACAGGTCGCCCGCGCCCCAGGACTGGTAGATGTCCGGCGGCTCGGGCGACTGCAGAGCAAGGGGCACCTTCGTGTTGAAGTCCTCGTTCTGCAGCGGCTGGGCCTTGATCGTGACGTCGGGGTGCGCCTTCTGGTAGTCGGCGACGACCTGGGCCCAGACCGACTTGATCGGGTCGGTGGTGCCGTTGTGCCACCAGGTCAAGGTGACCGGGCCGCTCGGCTGAGCGGGGGCTTCGCTCCCCCCGCTGCACGCGGAGAGCGCCAGCGGGGCAATGGCCGCGAGGGCGGCGAGAACGGTGATCCGGCGTTTCACAAACATCGTGGGTCCACTCCTGACAGCTTCGGCCGAGTTGGACGGGGCGGCTTCCGCGCCCGGGTTGGCGAAGAGTCTGCTCCCGGGACAAATGCCGTGTCAATCGTTGTCGATAACGTTTTCTATGGCTAGTCTGAGCCGATGCAGCCCAGTTCCAGGGTGACCATCCGTGACGTCGCCGCCCGGGCCGGCGTCTCGGTGGCCACGGTTTCGAAGGTGATCAACGAGCGCTACGGCGTCTCCGCCGCGACGCTCGCGCGAGTCCGCGCCGTGATCGAAGAGCTCGGTTACGAAGCGAGCCTGGTGGCGCAGAGCCTGAGAAACCACCGGACGAACGTCATCGGCATCCTGGTCGCCGACCTCGAACCGTTCTCGACCGAGCTGCTCAAGGGAGCCGCGGACGCCATCCGCGGCAGCGGCTTCGAACTCGTCGTCTACTCCGCGGGCGGGCGCACCGGAGATCCGGTGGGCTGGGAGAAGCGCTACCTCTCCCGGCTGAGCGGCACCCTCGTCGACGGCGCCGTGCTGGTCACCCCCGCCGTCTCGCTGGAAGCCGTGCCGGGCACGCCGGTCGTCGCCGTCGACCCGCACACCGGGCCGTCGCACCTGCCGACCATCGACTCGGACAACCTGCGCGGCGCCCAGCTGGCCACCGAGCACCTCCTCGACCTGGGCCACCGGCGGATCGCGTTCCTCGCCGGCCGGCCCGACCTGCAGTCGGCCGAACTGCGGAAGACCGGGTACCTGCGGGCCCTGACGGCGGCGGGCATCACGCCGGACGAGGACCTGATCCGGATCGGCGCCTACGACCCGGAGATCTCCGCGGCCTCGGCGCACGCCCTGCTGACCGGCCCGGACCGGCCGACCGCGGTGTTCGCCGCGAACGACATCTCCGCCATCGCGACCGTGGGCGCCGCCCGCGAACTCGGGCTCGCCGTGCCCGACGACCTTTCCGTGGTGGGCTTCGACAACGTGCCCGAGTCGGCGCTCTGCAGCCCGCCACTGACCACAGTGGACCAGCCGATCCGCGAGATGGGGCACCGGGCCATCCGGATGCTCATCGCGCTGATCAACGGCGACGAGGTCGAGCGGACCCACGTCACGCTCGACACCGGCCTGGTGGTGCGGCACTCCACCCGCGCCCTCCCCTGAACCTCCTCCTCACTCCTCCCCAGACGAAGGGCGGACCAGCCTTGACCACGCAGCCCACCACGGCCGGAGAGCCGTGGCGCGACCCCGCGGCCGACCCGGGCGAACGCGTCCGCGCCCTGATGGCCCGGATGACCCTGCGCGAGAAGCTCGCCCAGCTCTACGGGGTCTGGGTCGGCATCGACTCCGGCGGCGAAATGGCGCCGCACCAGCACGACTTCGTCGACGCGGCGGTCGACCTCGACGACCTGGTCCGGCACGGCATCGGGCAGCTGACCCGCGCGTTCGGCACCCGGCCGGTCGACCCGGTGATCGGCGCGCACAGCCTCGCGCGCACCCAGCGGCAGATCGTCACCAGCAGCCGGTTCGGCATTCCCGCAGTGGTGCACGAAGAGTGCTTGACCGGGCTGGCCGCGTGGCAGGCGACGATCTTCCCCGCCCCGCTGTCGTGGGGCGCGACCTTCGACCCGGACCTGATCCGCCGGATGGCGGAGAAGATCGGGCGGACCATGCGGGAGATCGGGGTGCACCAAGGCCTCGCGCCGGTCCTCGACGTGGCCCGCGACCTGCGCTGGGGGCGGGTCGAGGAGACCATCGGCGAGGACCCCTACCTGGTCGGGACGATCGGCAGCGCGTACGTCGCCGGGCTCGAATCGGCCGGCATCGTCGCCACGCTGAAGCACTTCGTCGGGTACTCCGCCTCGCGCGCCGGGCGCAACCTGGCCCCGGTTTCGGCCGGCCCGCGCGAAATCGCCGACGTCCTGCTCCCGCCGTTCGAACAGGCCCTGCGGGCCGGCGCCCGGTCGGTGATGAACACCTATACCGACGTCGACGGCGTGCCGGGGGCCGCCGACCCGGCCCTGCTGACCGATCTGCTGCGGGACACCTACGGCTTCGACGGCACGGTGGTCGCCGACTACTTCTCGGTGGCGTTCCTGCACCGCCTGCACGGTGTCGCGGCCGACCGCGCCGACGCCGCCCGGCAGGCGCTCACCGCGGGCATCGACGTCGAGCTGCCGACCATGGACTGCTACGGCGAGCCGCTGCTCGCCGCGGTGGAAGGGGGCGCGGTCGATGTCGCCGCCGTCGACCGCGCCCTCGAACGCGTGCTGCGCCAGAAGTGCGAACTCGGCCTGCTCGACGCGGACTGGGCACCCGAGGTCCCCGAGGAGATCGACCTCGACGACGCCGAATCGCGGGCGCTGGCCCGCGAGGTCGCCGAGCGGTCCATCGTGCTGCTGCACAACGACGGCACGCTTCCGCTCTCCCCCGGCACCCGCGTCGCCGTGGTCGGGCCGCGCGCGGACACCCCCGGCGCGATGCTCGGCTGCTACTCGTTCCCGCTGCACGTCGGCGTCCACCACCCCGACGTCCCGTTCGGGGTCTCGGTGCCGACCGTGCTCGAGGCGCTGAGCTCCACCTACGACGTGACCTACGCACTGGGCTGCCCGGTCACCGGTGGCGACGACGACGGGATCGCGCAGGCCGTGGCCGCGTGCGAGGACGCGGCGGTGTGCGTGGCCGTGCTGGGCGACCGCGCCGGGCTGTTCGGCGGCGGGACGTCCGGCGAAGGCTGCGACGCGGCGGACCTGCGGCTACCGGGCCGCCAGGAGGAACTCCTGGACGCGCTGCTCGACACGGGCAAGCCGGTGGTCGTCGTGCTGCTCTCGGGACGGCCGTACGAACTGTCCCGCCAGCTGCCGCGGCTGGCCGCGGTCGTCTGCGGCTTCTACCCCGGCGAAGAAGGCGCGGGCGCGCTGGCCGACGTCCTCAGCGGCCGGCTCGACCCGGCCGGCCGGCTGCCGGTGAGCTTCCCCGCGGCCGGGGCGAGCCAGCCCTCGACCTACCTGGCCGCGCCGCTCGGCCGGCGCAGCGAAGTGTCCACAGTGGATCCTTCGCCGCTGTTCCCGTTCGGGCACGGGCTGTCCTACGCACCGGTGACCTGGCTCGACGTCAGCGCGACGGGCTCGCTGTGGCCGACCGACGGCGTCTGCCGGGTCCGGGTGACGCTGCGCAACGAGCACGGGCGCGAGGCCTCCGAAGTCGTCCAGGTCTACCTGCACGACCCGGTGGCCGAGGTGGCCCGGCCGGAGCGCCAGCTCATCGCGGCCCGCCGGGTTTCCCTGCCCCCGGGCGAAACCTGTGTCCTGGAGATCGCCCTGCACGCCGACCTGACGTCCTACACCGGCCGCGCGCGGCAGCGCCAGGTCGACCCCGGCGATGTCGAGCTGCGGGTGGGCACGTCGAGCGAGCAGATCGTCACGACCCTGCACTGCACGCTGACCGGGGCACGCCGCGTCGTCGGCGCGGACCGGGTCCTGACCCCGGAGTTCTCGTTGTGAAACGTCCTTTGGTGATCTTCTGCCTGGCCGTGCTCACCGTGCTCTTCGTCGGCGCTTCCGGCCGCCCGGCACCGTCGGGCTGGGTGGCGACGTGGACGTCGATGCCCCAGCTGACCGAGCCGGGCAACCTGCCGCCGGCGCCCTTCACCGGCACCGACCGCGTGCTCGACAACGCATCCCTGCGCGAGACGGCGCAGGTGACGGTGGGCGGCCCGCGGATCCGGCTGCGGTTCTCCAACGCCTTCGGCGGGGCGCCGCTGCCGCTGACCGCGGTGTCGGTGGCGCGCCCGGTCGCCGGCGCGGCGGGCGTCTCCTCCGTGGTGCCGGGCAGCGTCCTCCCGGTGACCTTCCACGGCAAGCCGTCGACCACGGTGCCGCAGGGCGCGCAGGTCGTGTCGGACCCGCTGCCGTTCCCGGTGCGGTCGCTGGAGAACATCGCGGTGACGGCGTACCTGGCGCACGGCCAGGCCTCGACGTCGATCACCTCGCACCCGGGCTCGCGCACGACGTCGTACCTCCTTTCCGGCAACCACGTCTCCGACCTCGAACTGCCGGGCGCGACCCCGGTCGACCACTGGTACTTCCTCAGCGGCATCGAGGTGCTGTCCCCGGCGTCCGCGGTGGCGGTGATCGGCGACTCGATCTCCGACGGCCGCGGCTCGACGACCAACGGCAACGACCGCTGGCCGAACGTCCTCGCCGCGCGCCTGCACGGGGTGTCCGTGGTGAACCAGGCGGCGGGCGGCAACCGCGTCCTGCAGGACGGCCTCGGCCCGAACGTGCTGGCCCGCCTCGACCGCGATCTGCTGTCCACCAGCGGGGTTTCCTGGGCCATCGTGTTCGAGGGCGTCAACGACATCGGCACGGCCACCCCGGCGGCCGCCGCCGACGTTGCCGCGCAGCTGATCGACGCCTACGACCAGATCCTCGTCCGCGCCCACGCCCAGGACATCCAGGTGTACGGCGCAACGATCACGCCGTTCGGCGGCAACACCGGCTACGACGACCCGGCCCGGGAAGAAGCCCGTCAGCGCGTGAACGCGTGGATCCGCCAGCCGGGCCACTTCGACGCGCTGCTGGACTTCGACAAGGTGGCCCGCGACCCGGCGAAGCCGTCCCAGCTGCTGCCCGCCTACGACGTCGGCGACCACCTGCACCTCAACCCGGCGGGCTACCAGGCCCTCGGTTCCAGCGTTCCGGCCGGCCTTTTCCGGAATGACCGGTAGAAATGGTCAAGGGCCAAAAAGAAGACAATTCCAGGACGTAATTCCCGCCGCGTGATCACCGACCGCCGAACGCGGCCTGACGGACGGTGATCGGCCGGATATCTGTTGGGACACAAGCGAGTCTCGAAGACGGGGGCCCGTGACGCACGTCACGGGCCGTCCCCTAACATGTCGCCCGTCTGCTGTCCCCACAGGTAGTCGTCGCTCCCGGAAAGGGAAAACATGTCCGACGTCATCAACAGCATCTTCGGCCGCCCCAAGAACGAAACCGCCGGCGCGGGCGGGTACTCCTACGGCACGGTCGAGCCCGCCCCGGAGGTCGCCGAAAGCGCTCCCGAGACCGACGAGGCGACGGTCGTCGAGGAGGCGGATTCCGCAGCCGAGAACGAAGCCGCCGCGGAAACCGCCGAAGACGAAGCCGCTGACAGCGACCAGGCCGAGTCCGCCGAGGAGTCCGAAGCCGACGCGGCCGAGGCCGACGAGAGCGACGAGGACGTCACCGGGACCGACGAGGAGGCGGCCGCCGAGGACACCGAAGGGGACGACACCGACTCGGACGGCGACTCGGACGCGGTCGAGGACGCCGCCGAAGCCGAGCCGGTCGCGGAGACCGAGCCGGTGGCCGAGACCGTTGCGGCTGAGCCGGTTTCGGAGACTGTTGTAGTCGAGCCGGTGGCCGAGACCGTCGAGGCCGAGCCGGTGGCGGAGACCGAGCCGGTGGCCGAAGCCGCCCCGGTCGTGCCGGCCGCGGAGACCGAAGCGGCCGCGGCCCGGCCCGCCGCGGGCAGCCGCGGCAGCACCACGATCGCCGACGGCGTCGTCGGCAAGATCGTCGTGCGGATCGCCGCGCAGACCGAAGGCGTGCACAGCGTCGCCGAGGACGGCATCACGGTCGAGCTCGCCGACGACGTCGCCTGGGTCACCATCCCCGTGGTGGTCGAGTTCGGCCACGCGGTCAAGGCGCTGGGCGAGCAGATCCGCGTCGCGGTGATCGACGCGGTCGAGCAGTACCTGGGCCTCGACGTCGAGGTCGTCGACGTCCACGTCACCGACATCCACTTCCCCGAAGCGGACTGATCCCCGCGGTGCCCGGTCCCGGACGCGGGACCGGGCCCCCGGAGCGGCCGCCCGGCTCCCCCGCCGGGGTGAAGCGTTCCGATCACGCCGCCCCGGGGACTCCGGCGTTCCTCCGCCCGATTGCGTACGGGCATCACGCTGCCACTCGTTCGTGTGGGTCACCGCGGCCGCGCTTCACCGGAAGCGGGCTCCGTGGTCACGCGAAGTCGATCTTCCCGGCTCGGTAAAGGTTTTCTCGGCCCCTGCCGCCGTTATCGGACCGGTACCCCCGGGCGCTGTTACCGTTCCGCCGCCCTGGTCGGCGTCCCCACCCACGCCTCGGCCAAGGCCACTCCCGGGCGGCTTTCCGTTGCCGTCCGGCACTTCCGGAGAAAAGGCGACAGTTGACCCCGCTGAACCACCCCGGCGCGCCCGCGCCGGAAACGCCCGACTGGCACGTCACCGCGTTCCGCGCACCGCAGCCGGGCGAAGACGGCCACCCGCTGCTCGACGCCGTCCGCGCGCTGCGTGCCCGCATCCTGTTCGACCACGGCCGCCGTCCGGCGTTCCTCCGCCCGGACGGCACCCACACCGACGACCAGGAGCTGGACTTCGGCGCCTGGCACTTCATCGCGCGGCGCAGCCCCGGCGGCCCGCCGCTGGGGTACATCCGCCTGTCCACACCGGACTCGGGCGTGCTGTTCCAGTCCCGCGGCTTCCTCGGCGACGAGCGCTACGAGGAACTCCTGGCGGCCGAGGGCTTCGCCGCCGGGGAGGTGTTCGAGCACAGCAGGCTCGTCGTCGAGCACCGCGCCCGCAAGCTCGGTCTCGGGCTCCACCTCAACGCGCTGGCGATCGGCGCGGCCCACCACCTGGGCGCCCGGGCGATGATCGGCACCTCCGGCACGAAGGACGGCCAGGACCGGTTCCACGAACGGTTCGGGTTCCGGCCCGTCACCGGCACCCGCCGGTACGTCCCGCAGTACACCGAAGACGTCGTGATCATGCTGCACCGCGTCGCCGACGGCGGCGGGCGGCACCACGACCTGGTCACCCGGCTGCGCGACGAATTCCCGGTCATCGCGGCGGCGGGCGCGGCCCCGCTGCTGCCGGCGCCGCCGGTGCGCCGCGCGGCACCGGTCACCCCGTCCGGCACCGCCTCGCCCGACCGGAAGACGTACCGGCCGGTCCTGCACACCGCCGCCGACGCCGGGGCGCTGCTCGCGTCCGGGAACGTCCGCGAACTGCACGACACGATCGACGACCAGCTCACCGAGCTGGTCCGCAGCCGCGAACCGGCGTGCCGCGACAGCGGCGAAATCGAACGGAAGAAGCGGGAGCAGCTGGACGGCGCGCCGCTGTGGGAGTACGGCACGTGGGCGTGGTACCCGTGGTCGGGGCGGCTGGTGCACCTCCTGCCGCGCGAGGAGTTCCGGCTGGTCCGCACCGACCGCAACCGGGGCCGCATCGAACGGCCCGACCAGCGGCGGCTGTTCGGCAAGCGGATCGGCGTCATCGGCCTGTCGGTCGGCAACAGCGCGGCGCTGACGTTGGCGCTCGAAGGCATCGGCGGGGCGTTCCGGCTCGCCGACTTCGACGACTTCGGCTTGTCCAACCTGAACCGGTTGCGCGGCGGGGTGCACGAACTCGGCGTCAACAAGGCGGTGCTGTCGGCCCGGCAGCTGGCCGAGATCGACCCGTACCTCGACGTCGAAATCGAACCGGCCGGGCTGACCCCGGAGACCATCGAGCGGTTCTTCGCCGGTGGTCTCGACCTCCTCGTCGAAGAGTGCGACACGCCGTGGGTGAAGGTCGCGGCCCGCGAGTACGCACGCGACCTCGGCATCCCGGTCGTGATGGACTGCAACGACCGCGGCATGCTCGACGTCGAGCGCTTCGACCGCGAGCCCGACCGGCCCCTGCTGCACGGACTGCTCGGCGACGTGAAGTCGGTCGATCTGCTGGACCTGGCGCCGGCGGCCAGGACCGAGCTGATCCTGGCCATGGTGGACGCGGGCCGGATCAGCCCGGAGCTGGCGGCGTCGTTCGGCGAACTGGGCCGCACGCTGAGCAGCTGGCCCCAGCTCGCGTCCGGGGTGGCCCTCGGCGGCGCGTTGTGCGGCGAGGCCGCCCGCCGCATCCTGCTGGGCCTGCCGTGCGAGTCCGGCCGCTTCTACACCGATCTCGAACAGCAGCTGCACCCGTCGCGCAACGTCTACGCGGGCGGGACGGCGTGAGCGCGCTGGCCGTTCCGCTGGCGATCACGGGCACCGGCGTGCACCTGCCGCCGGAGGTCGTCACCAACGCCGAACTGACGGCGACGCTGGACACCTCGGACGAGTGGATCGTCGGCCGCACCGGGATCCGGACCCGCCGCCGCCTGGCCGCGGACCGCACGACCTCGGACATGTGCGCGGCCGCCGCCCGCCCGGCGCTCATGGCGGCCGGCGTCTCCGCCCGCGACGTCGATGCGGTCATCGTCGGGACGTACACCCCCGACCAGCCGTTGCCCTCGACGGCGCTGATCGTCAAGGAGCTGCTGGGCGCCGACCGGGCCCTCGCCCTCGACATCACCCAGGCGGCGTGCGCCAACGGGGTCCAGGCCCTGTTCCTGGCCGCGCACCTGCTGCAGACCTCGGCGGCCCGCACGGTCCTGGTGGTGGCGGCGGACTGCGCGTCCCGCGTGACGGACCCGGCGGACCGCACGACGAGGGTGTTCTTCGGCGACGCGGCGGGAGCGGCGGTCCTCACCCGGGCCGCCCCGGGCGCCGGCCTGCTGGGCTGGGACTTCGGCGCGGAACTGTCCTACGAGGTGGAGATCCCGGCGCCCGGCGCCTACCTGAAGATGAACGGCCGGGCGGTGTGGGACACGGCGACGCGCTGCCTGCCGGACAGCATCCTGCGCGCGCTGGACGACGCGCACGTGCCGGTGGACGAGGTCACGCACTTCTTCCTGCACCAGGCGAACCTGAACATCCTGAAGGCGGCGCTGGACAAACTGGGCGTGTCCCGGTCCCGTGCCCCGATCACGGTGGACAGCCTGGGCAACACGGGATCGGCGGGGGTGTTCACGGCCCTGCACGCCCGGTTCGCCACGGGCGAGGTGCGTCCGGGCGACACGTACGTGGTGTCGTCCATCGGCGCCGGCTTCCAGTGGGGCACGTTGTGCTTCCGCCACGGCTGAGCTGAGGGTGGCTCCGGCTCCGCGCCGGAGCCACCCGCGTCACCGGACCCGGTAGCGCAGGTGGAGGACGTCCTGGTCTTCGAGGCGCCGGACGAGCTCGAGTTCCGCCTTGGTGCCGTCGAACAACCGCCGTCCCTCGCCGAGGAGCACCGGGACGACGTGGAGTTCCAGCTCGTCCAGCAAACCCGCGGCCAGCAACGCCTGCGCGGCCCCGGCCCCGTGCACCATCACCGCGCGATCGCCCGCCGCGGTGCGGGCTTCCTCCGCCGCGGCGGTGACGTCGGTGAAGAACCGCGCGCTGCCCGGTGGGGTGTCGGCGGGATCGATGTGGTGGGTCAGCACGTGGATCGGCACCCCGTCGTGGTGGTCGCCGCCCCACCGGCCGGCCAGCTCGAAGGTCCGCCGGCCGGAGATGAGCGCGCCGGTCGCCAGTGCCTCCCGGTAGATCTGCGCGCTGGCGCCGTCCCCATGCCGGTGGTCCAGCCAGTCGAACAGCCGGCCACCACCGCGCCCCAGCTCCTGACCGGGCCGATCATCCGGCCCGGCCACGAAGCCGTCGAGGGACATGGTCATGTAGAGGCGGATCATCGGGAACTCCTCGGGTCGGTTTCACTACCGACGCGTCGAACGAGCCCCGTCCGGATCGACAGCCCGCGCGATCACCTCCTCCAGGCGCAGCGGGCTGGCCGGGTGGTGGGACAGGCACAGCGGGGTCGCCACCTGGCGGAACCCGAACGCCTCCCCCGCCACGTAGAACTGCGCTCGCTCGAGCCGCGAGATGTCCGCGACCGGACTGCCCTTCGCGCGGGCCAGCTCGTTGGCGGCCGCGATCTGGGCCGGGCTGTTGAGCCGGCCGAAGAACTGCGTCATCGCGTTGCCGACCACCTGGTTGTGCAGCCCTTTGGGGGCCTGGGTGGCGAACAGCAGGCCGAGGCCGTACTTGCGGGCCTGGGAGGCGAGGACGATCGTGCTGCGGGTGCTCGCCGTGAGACTCCCCGACGACGCCAGCGTCTGGGCTTCGTCCATGACGAACAGCGCGCCCAGGGGCCGGTCGCCCGCGGGGCGGCGTTTGATCCAGGCGAACAGTTCCATCTGCAGCTGGTTGACGAAGTTCTGCCGCTGTTCTTCGGCGGGCAGCCCGACGAAGCTGATCACGGAGACGCGAGCCCGTTTTCCCTCGGCCGGGGTGAGCAGCGTGCCCGGATCGACGGGCTCGCCACCACCGGCGAACAGTGGATCGTTGACCATCGCGGCCTTGAGCACTTCCGCCAGGTCGGCGGCGATCCGCTTGGCGTCGTTGAGGGTGCTGACGTCCTCGGGCAGGTCGGACAGGAGCCCGACGAGGTCCGGCAGGCTGCGCGACCCGGTCCGCGCGTGGTGGACGACGGCCTGCCGGAGCACCGCGAGCCCGATATCGGCCTTCGCGGTGCTCCCGGTGAGGCGCGCCTGCGGGGCCAGCGTCGCCACCGCCACCTCGACGGCGGCGGTGAACTCGTCGGTGTCGTCGAGAACCCCGGCGAAGTCGGGCAGGGGCCGGAAGGCCAGCGGCCGCCCGGTCGCCCGCCCCGGCGTCCAGACGACGACGTCGGTCTCGGCGAGGTACTGCTTGGCGAGCTCGGCGTCACCGTTCCGCCAGCCACCCGGCGGCTCGGGCCAGGCGTCCCCGAGGCGCGCGAGGTCGTTGTTGGGGTCCAGGACGATCGCCGAGACGCCGAGGAGGGCGCATTCCTCGATGATCCGCCGCAGCAGCACGGTTTTCCCGGATCCCGAACCGGCGAAGACGGCGGCGTGCTTGCGCAGGGCGGAGAGTTCGATCCGCACGGGCTCTCCGGAGCCGACGACGGTCCCGAGTGTGATCTCCCCTTCGGCGGGCGGCGGGTGGGTGGCTTCACCGGGCTGTTTTTCGCCCGGCTTCTCGGGCAAGACGGCGGACAGCAGCTCGGACCGGCTGGCGGGCCGCCGGTCGAACAGCCACTCGTGCAGTTCGCGGCCACCGTTGCCGAGCATCTTCTGCAGCGCCCAGAAGGTCCGCACGTCGGCGTCGGACAGCCGGATCGTCCGGCCGCCGGCGGCCGTGAACTTCTCGACCTCTTCGCGGGTCTTGGCCCCGCGTCCCCAGGCGTCCCGGAGGATGACGAGGTGCCGGTTGTCCACGCCCTGGCGCTGTCCCGCCTCTGAACGCGCCTTACGGAACCTGCTCAGCGCCGCCCGCGGGTCGCGGGCCGCGATCGCCCGGAACACCCAGTGCTCCTGCAGGTCCGCGGTTTCGTCGAGGGTCCGGGTCAGCCAGGCGTGCACCTCACTCAGCCCGGCCTGGCGCTCACAGGACCACTCCATGTCGTCGTCGCCGACCTCGGTGACCCAGCACCGCAGGGCGGCCGACAGCAGCCCCGGCATCATCCGGTCCACGATCGACTCGCCGAGCAGCTTCCCGGGATCGACTTCCGCTTGCAGCTTCTCGAACTCGGCGTCCAGCTCGGCGAACCGGTCGTTCTCGACCTCGGTGCGCATGGGCGCGACCGGCACCGGAGCCTTCTCGTCGAAGGAGGTGAGCTCCCGGACCTGCCCGGCCCGCAGGCACCCGTCGATGTGGGCGCCGATGCGCTTGAGCAGTTCCCGGGGGGTCCATTGTTCCCAGGGACCCTCGAACGCCACCGGCGCCACCGGCCAGGTCGGGTGCGGCGGGGTGAAGCCCATCGACTCGTACGCCACCCCGAGCCGCTTCTCCACCAGCGCCCGGCCCAGTGCGGCAGCGGTGATCCGGCCCAGCGTCACCGTTTCCCGGAAGCGGTCGGGGACGGTGCCCGCCGCCTTCGACCGGATCTGTTCCCAGGTGGACGGCAGGCAGGCCAGTACGGTGAGGGTCTTGTGGGTGACTTCGCGCAGCCCCATCAGCCCGTCGGCGATCTGCGCCACGAGCAGATCGTCGCCGACGCCATCCCCCAGCATGCCCTGCTTCGACCGCGCGACCAGCGTGTCGAGCTGGTCGACGGCGATCACGACCGGCCCGGTCAGAGCGAGCAGCCGCGTGATCTCCTGGACGAGGACCCGGGCGGGCTTCGGCCGCGAGTAGATGTTCCACTGCCGGGCTTCGGAGGTCAGTTCGGTGTCGCCGTCGAGGTAGTCCTCGCCGATGTACTTGGCGCCGCGGTCCCGGCTCGCGATGAGCACGAGGGCCCGCGCGGTGTCCCCGCATTCGTCGGCGACCACCTCGTTCAGCGACGCGACCCCGTCGACGAAGGCCTCCACGTCCTCGGCGGTCAGCCCGCGGCCGCGCCGGATCCTCGCCTCGACTTCGACGTCGACGTGGGCGCGAAGGCACACCCTGAGCAGGAATCGCCGCAGTTGCGACTCTCCCGAGTCGTCCGGCCGGGCCAGCCCGCGGCGCAGCGCCTCGGCCGTGTTCTCCCAGAACGCCTCGGCCGCGGTGACGTCGTCGAGGAAGAAGTACCCTCGCGCGCGGTGGACCTGGCGCCGGACGAGACCGAGCAGGTGGGTCTTGCCGACTCCCTTCAGCCCGCGCATGACGAGCCCGATCGGACTGGGCCCGTCACTGGCGACGGCATCGCGGATGCCCGTGTCGAGGGCGGCGAGCGCCTCGGCGTGCAGGCCGTCCACGTGGTAGGGAGAGTCCCGCCAGACGTGGTCGGGGGTGTCCGCCCAGTCGAAGCTCAGCGTCGCGAGTGCTTTGAGCTCGTCCATGATCACGCCTCGAACGAAACGAAGTGGTTGTCTTCGCCGCCGATGCGGATCGCCGCCTCGTGGTCGGCCGGCTTGAGGGCCTTGCGGTTGTCCTCCGGGACCAGGTGCACCTTCCCGGTGCGGCTCAGTTCCTTGAGCACCGCATCGACTTCCGCGGCCGGCGCGCCGAGTTTCGGCCGCAGGTCGACCAGCCCGACCCAGCCGCGCGGCTCCTTCACGAGTTCGCGGTAGGCGACCCGGATGCGGGTTTCGAGGTCTTCGACCGGTTCGGGCGCCGTCGGCGCCCCGAAAATGTCGGCCAGGTGCAGGTTCCGATGGCGGCGGAACTCGTCGAAGCCACCGAGGACGAGGTACAGCACCGAGCAGAGGGTGCTCTGCGGCCGGGGCGGCGGTGGGGTCTTCGCCCCGAGCTCCTTCTCGCACCAGGCCCAGCCGCGGTCGGTCAGCTCGTGGACGAACGGACGGCCGACCTGCTCACTGGTGATGTACCCGGCGTCTTTCAGCTGCGTGCGTTCCTTGCCGGTGAGGGTGAACCCCACCAGCTCCTTCAGCTCCGGATTGGGTACTTCGCGGCCCAGGACCATCAGCGTGAACATCGCCGCGGTCTGTTTGTGTCCCAAGCGGTCGGTCATCCGACATCCTTCCGGTGATTCGCCTTCGTCGCGGTCTGGGCGAGCGTGCGCAGCAGCAAGTCGATCGACCCGCGGGTGTGCGCGAGGATCGGCGTTTGGACGCCGGCCCGGGAACGGGGCCTGGCCGCCGCCGCCAGGTCCGCGGCCAATTCGCTCAGGTGGCGGTCGTCGCCCGCTTCGGCCGTCGCCTGCAGGTCCGCCACCAGCTCTTCGACCAGGCCCCAGCGGGATGGGCTCAGCCGTGCTCCGCGGACCTGGGCGAGGAGTGCCGGAAGCGGGGAATCGTCGTCCGCCTGCGGGGGCCCGCCGCGGAGCTGGGCGACCAGGTCCTGGGCGACGCCGGCCGGGCCACGGGCGCCGAGGCGCAGGTAGCGGAGGTTGCCCACGTACCCGGAGAGTCCGGCGGCCTCGGTGCCCGGCGTCAGGATCGGGATCACGCGGCGGTCCTGGCCGAGCGACCGCTGCAGGAAGAGCTCGACTTCGGCCTGCTGCCAGCGGCTCACCTTGCCGTCGACGATCAGGCACAGGTGCCGGGCGTCGTCCTCGGTCCGTTCCAGCAGCGACTGGTCGCCCGACAGCGACTTCACCGCCCGGACGCCCAGCTTCCCCAGTTCCGCGATCAGCTCGCCGCCGGGCTGGACGAACGGCCGCGGGATGCTGACCCGCAGTTCGTGCTTGAACTTCCGATGGCTCGCGCGCACGGCCGCCACGTAGGCATCGCGGTTCTCCGCCAGCAGTTCCGTGCGGTCGAGGCGGTAGGCGATCACCGCCGCCACGGTTTCGAGGGCGAAGCCGATCTGGTCCGCGCTCGGCGTCTTCTCCGACAGCACCGGCAATTGCTCGCCGAAACTCCAGTACGACACGTACGGCAGCGTCAGGTGCCGCGACATCGTCTCCGGTGCGACACCCTGGTCGAGCCACGCCCGGTACAGCTCGGCCGTCTCCGCGACGACCGTCTTCCGCCACTCCTCCGACCGGCCGTACTCCTCCCGGCTGTCGAAGCGCGACAGGACCGGCAGCACCGTTAGCCGCGAGCGGTCGTAGGGCAGCAGGTTCCGCGCCTCGTCCGCGCGTCCGGCGAGGTCCATCGCCCCGCGGATGCTCTGCTGGTTCGCCGTGAACAGCACCACGAGGTGGTCCGGCAGGTGCGCGGTGCAGATGCTGCCGATGTCGGAGATCCCGGTGCGGCTGTCGATGAGCACGAAGTCGTAGTCGTTCGTCCACTGCTCGCGGCACTTCTCGAGGTATTCGCCGAACCCCTCGTCGTACAGGCCTTCCCAGTCGATCGCCTGGACCTGCCCGATGTAGCCGTCGTCCTCGCGCCCGGCGGCGATGAAGTCGAGCGCGCCGGCCCTCCGCAGTCTCAGCACGTGGGCTTCCGGGGCGAACCGGCCTTCCCGGAAGCCGGTGACGAGGTCCACCACGCCGCCGCGGGGCTTGCCGGGCAGCCGCGGCCGGAAGTAGTCGCCGAGGCCGGGGGCTTCCAGGTCCCAGTCCAGGCAGAGCACCCGGTGCCCCCAGCGGGCGAGCAGCACGGCGATGTTGGCCAACGTGAAGCTGCGGCCGACGCCGCCCTTGTAGGAGTAGAAGGTGAACACCGACCCCGGCATCCGTCAGAACCTCGGCATCCGCGCCGTGGGGGACGGCTCGGGAGCCGGGGTGTGCACCGGCCAGTCCTCCCGCCAGTCCGGCGCCCGTTCGATGAGTTCCTCGAGCTCGTCGGCGATCTCGGTGATCTTGCGGTTGAAGTCGAGGTACGCCGGCGCGGCCTGGAAGTGTTCGAAGGGGTGGTTCCACTGCTGCAGGTCACGCATGCGCCGCTCGTGGGCCCACCCCGGGAAGTTCCGGGAATCGCAGAAGATCACCGGGTAGATCAGCGGCCGCGTGCGCGTGGTCAGCGCTTCCCGCTTGGCCATGGAATGCCACTCGGCCAGGCACCATTCGTCCCGGAAGTACTTGGGTGAGCACACCGGCACCAGCACCCGGGTGCGCAGCAACGCGGTGCGCACCTCCCCCGCCCAGCTCGCGCCGGTGCGGACCTGGTCGTCGCAGAAAATCCGGACGTCCCGGTAGAAGTTGTTGTCGAGCACTTCGGCCAGCCGGGGCCGGAAATGATTCTTCACCCACGCCGAAATGTCCCGGCCGGCGCGTTGATAGCTGATGAACACGTCGTACTCGTACACGCGTGCCTTCGCTCCTTCACCGCTCCCCACCAGGCAACGGCCCATCCTAGGCCGGTCCCGCACGCTGCGAGAAGGCTCGAAACCGGACAGAAAGATGCCAATACCTGGCCACCGGCGGACAATGTCGCCGCCCGCTCCGAAAAGCTTGACAAACGCACATGTGACCGATAAATGACAGGGCAGCTTCCCGAATGGCCGATCAGTGGAATCGGTTATTCACCGACTCGACGCGAAGGGGCGCCAATGCCCGACCGTTCCGCGCCCCGGGTGTTCGTGACCTACTCGCACGACACCCCGGAGCACAAGGAACTCGTGCACCGGTTCGCGGCGTTCCTGCGCACGCAGATCGGCCTGGACGTGCACCTCGACGCATGGTACGACTCCGTGCGCCGGGATTGGTCGTTGTGGGCCACGGAAAACCTCGAAAAGGCGGACTTCATCCTGGTCATCGCCTCCCCCGACTACAAGCGCCGCGCCGACGGCACCGCGCTGCCCCACGAAGGGCGGGGCGCCCAGTTCGAGGCGGCGATCATCCGGGACAACCTGACCCGGGACCTGCGTCGCCAGACCGAACGGGTGCTGCCGGTCGTGCTGCCCGGCCGCTCGATCGACGAGATCCCGTCCTTCCTCAACGCCCACTCGACGACCCGGTACGAGGTCTCCGAATTCACGCCGGCCGGCGTGGCCGACCTGCTGACGGCGATCACCGGGCAGGGCCAGTATCCGATGCCCCGGCGCGGCGCCTGGCTGGGCGGGGCCCGCGAGGAACGGCACGTTCCGGTTGGCGAGCTGCCGTGGCTGTGCGCCAGCAACGGCGTGAAACGCGCGGCCGCGGACATCGGCGGCGTGCGCTACGAACAGAGCATCGTCTTGCGGCCGGGTTCGCCGTCGGTCACCGGCCCGGGGTTCGTCGAACTGGACCTCGGCGGCAACTACCGGCGGTTCACCACCGTCGCCGGGGTGCTCGACGACGCCGCGGACGCGTTCCAGGTCGGCCGGGTCCGCGTGGTGCTCGACGGGACCCCGCGGTCCGAACACGACGTCTCGGCCGGGAAACCCGCCGTCATCGACCTGGAGGTGACCGGCGCCCGCCTGTTGCGGGTGGAGCTGTCCCGGCCGCAACAGGCGTCACCGCTTCGTTCCGCGGCCGTCGTCGTCACCCCGCGGAACGCCCGGCCACCCGAGCTGGGTCTGGGCGATCCGACCGTGACCTGACGCGGCACGTCTCGAGGTCCACCTCGCGCAACGCCGCGCCCACGCCCGCCAGGGCTACCGCGTTCATCGACAGCGACGTCACGCCCAGCCCCACCAGTACCGGCGCCAGCGTCGGGTCCGCCGCCGCCTCGCCGCACACCCCCACCGGTTTGCCCGCCTCCGCTCCGGCCCGCGTGACCATTCCCACCAGGCGCAGCAACGCCGGCTGGTGCGGGTCGTTCAACGCCGCCACCGCGCCCAGCTGGCGGTCCGCCGCGAACACGTACTGGGCCAGGTCGTTCGTTCCCAGCGAGACGAAGTCGACCTCCGCGAGAATCTCCTGCGCGCACAACGCCGCCGCCGGGATCTCGATCATCACGCCCACCCGGGTGATCCCCGCCGCGCGGGCGCGCGTGGCGAACCACGCCGCCTCCGCCGCCGTGGCCACCATCGGGACCATCACCGACAGCTCCACCCCTGTGTCCCCGGCCGCCGCCGCGATCGCCGACAGCTGGCGGTCCAGCAGGTCCGGGCGGTCGAAGGCCACGCGCAGGCCGCGGACACCCAATGCCGGGTTGGGTTCCTCGCCCATCGGCAGGAACGCCAGCGGCTTGTCGGACCCCGCGTCCAGCGTGCGGACGACGACCGGCTGGCCCGCGAACGGGGCCAGCACCGCCGCGTACGCCGCCCGCTGCTCGGCCTCCGTCGGCTCGGAAGCCGCGGTGAGGTAACAGAATTCGGTGCGGAACAGCCCGACACCCTCGGCGCCGGCCGCGGCCGCAGCCGAGGCGTCCGCCGCCGAGCCCACGTTGGCCAGCAGCTTGACGCGGTGGCCGTCGGCGAGGCGGCCGATGCCGTCCCACTCCGGGCGGGACGTCCGGGCCGGCGCCCGGACCGTGCCGTCCGACGGCGTCACCGTGCCCGCCGTCCCGTCGACCGCGAGGCCCGGGCTGTCCAGCTCCAGCACTCCGGCGCACGCCACCACGGCGGGAATGCCCAGCGCCCGGGCCAGGATCGCGGTGTGGCTCGTCGGGCCGCCTTCCGCCGTCACCAGCGCCAGGACCAGGTCGGGGTCGAGGCCGGCCGTGTCGGCCGGGGCGAGGTCGCGGGCCACCAGGACGCTCGGCGACGTCAGGTCGGGCACGCCGGGCGGGGCCACGCCGAGCAGGGCCGCGATGATCCGGTCTCGGACGTCGGCGACGTCCCGGGCGCGTTCGGCCAGGTAGCCGCCCGCGGCCTGCAGCGCCGTCATGAACTCCCCCGCCGCTTCCCACACGGCCCGCGTCGCCGGAAGTGAGCGTGTGCGGACGAGCTTCTCGGCGGACGCGGTCAACGCCGGGTCGGCGGCCATCGCGGCCGTCGTTGCCAGCACCGATCGGGCATCTCCGGACACGGAACGGGCACGATCGGACAACGCGGCCGCCACCGAAGCCGCTGCCTGCCCGATCTTGCCCGCTTCGGCTTCGAGATCCGCCGGAGCGGGTGTGGAAGCGGGTTCGGGCAGGTCAGCGGCCACGAGGACGCGCGGGCCGTCGACCCGGCCAGGGCTCACTCCGACTCCGGACAGCGGCATTGCAGGACCTCCAGGAGCAAAGGATCTCGTAACTGGGGATTGACAGTACGGTAACAACGGGCACAATCAAACGGCAACGGGCAAACATCGGAGAGGAACGGGCATGTACGCCGCCGAACGGCATCAGCTCCTGGCGCAACGCGCACGACGTGACGGCCGCGTCGACGTCGGTGACGTCGCCGCCGAACTCGGTGTCGCCCCCGAGACCATCCGCCGCGACCTCGGCGTCCTCGAACGCCAGGGCGTGGTCCGCCGCGTGTACGGCGGCGCGGTCGCGGTCGAGCGGCTCGACTTCGAACCCGAGGTCGCGCAGCGGGACCAGACCAACGCCGCGGAAAAGGACGCGATCGCCCGGGCCGCACTCGACCTGGTGCCCGACCGCGGCTCCATCCTGCTCGACGCGGGCACCACCACCAGCAGGCTCGCGACGCTGCTGCCGGCCGACCGCGAGCTGACGGTGATCACCAACTCGATCCCGGTCGCCTCGATCCTCGCCACCCGCCCGGGCATCACGCTCCACATCCTGGGCGGCCGGGTCCGCGGGACCACGCTCGCGGCGGTCGAAGCCTGGACGCTGCGCGCGCTCGAAGACCTGCTCGTCGACGTCGCTTTCCTCGGCGCCAACGGCTTTTCCGCCGAGCACGGCTGCACGACGCCGGACATGGCCGAGTCCGCCGTGAAGGCCGCCGTCGTCGCCGCGGCGCGCAAGCGGGTGCTGCTGGCCGACCACAGCAAGTACGGCACCGACCAGCTCAGCCGGTTCGCGCGGCTGGCCGAGATCGACGTGCTGGTCACCGACAGCGGCATCGACGCCGGCGCGGTGGCCGAACTCGAAGAAGCGGGCCCGGAGGTGGTGCTGGCGTGATCGTCACCGTCACCCCCAACCCCAGCCTCGACCGGACGTTGCGGCTGACCGGCCTGCACCGCGGCGAAGTCAACCGGGCCGAAGGCGTCCGGCTCGACCCCGGCGGCAAAGGCGTGAACGTCGCCCGCGCGCTGGCCGCCGCCGGGACCCCGACCGTCGCGCTGCTGCCCGCCGGCGGCCCGGTCGGCGAGCGGCTGTCCGACCTGCTCGCCCCCGAAGGCGTCCCGGTCGTCGCCGTGCCGATCGCCGGGTCGACCCGCAGCAACATCACGCTCGTCGAGGCCGACGGGACCACGACCAAGATCAACGAGCCGGGCCCGGAGTTCTCCCCCGCCGAGCTCGCCACCCTCGAACGCCGCGCCGTCGAACTGGCCGCGCGCGGCGAATGGCTGGTGTGCTGCGGAAGCCTCCCGGCCGGTGTGCCCGACGACTTGTACGCGCGGCTGACGAAGCTCGCCCGCGAAGCCGGGGCGAAGGTCGCCGTCGACTCCTCCGGCGCGTCACTCGCCGCCGCCTGCGCGAGCGGCCCGGACCTGCTCAAGCCGAACCTCGACGAGCTGATCGAGCTCGCCGGCCGCCCGCTTCCGCTGCTTGGCGACGTCGTCACCTTCTGCCGGGAGCTGATCACCGGCGGCGTCGGCCGCGTGCTGGTCAGCCTGGGCGCGCGCGGCGCGGTGCTCGTCGAGGAGTCCGCGACGCACCACGCGCTCGGCCCGCTGGTGGCCGTGCGCAGCACCGTCGGCGCCGGAGACGCCGCACTCGCCGGGTTCCTCCACGCGGGAGGAACCGGCCCCCAAGCCCTGCGGACCGCGGTCGCCTACGGCACCGCCGCGGTCACGCAGGAGGGCAGCCGCATGCCCACGCCGGAGGACGTGCACCCCGATCTGGTGCGCGTGCTCGACGCCGATCCCACCTTCACCCTCAGCGGAGCCGCCGCATGACCACCCCAGACCTGATCACCGCCGACCTGGTCGACCTCGGCCTGGCCGCGACCGACTCCCACGGAGCCGTCCGCGCGCTCGCCGAGCGGCTCGTCTCCGCCGGGCGGGTGACCGACCTCGACCTGTTCCTCGAGGACGTCGCCGCCCGCGAGGCGCAGATGGCCACCGGGCTCGAAGGCGGCATCGGCATCCCGCACTGCCGCTCGGCCGCGGTCACCGCGCCGACGCTGGGTTTCGGCCGCAGCGACGCGGGCATCGACTTCGGCGCGCCGGACGGCCCGGCGAAGCTGATCTTCCTCATCGCCGCGCCGGAAGGCGGCGGCAGCGACCACCTCAAGGTCCTGGCCGCCCTCGCCCGGCGGCTCGTCCGGGCGGAGTTCAAGCAGCACCTGCTGGACGCCACCGACGCCGCGGCCGTCGCCGGCTACATCCGCCAGGAGGTGTCCCCCTCGTGAAGTTCGTCGCCATCACCGCCTGTCCCACCGGGATCGCCCACACCTACATGGCGGCCGAGTCCCTGGAGCAGACCGCCAAGGCCAACGGCGACGAGATCGTCGTCGAGACGCAGGGTTCGGCCGGGTCCGAGCCGTTGTCCGCCGAAGACATCGCGAGCGCGGACGCCGTCATCTTCGCCGCGGACCTCGCGGTGCAGGGCCGGGACCGGTTCGCCGGGAAGCCGATCGTCGAGGCGCCGGTCAAGGCCGCGATCAACGACGCGGCCGGGCTGTTCGAGCGCGCCAAGGCCGCGGCCCGGGAGCCCGCGCCCGCCGCGCCGGCCGCCCCGGAGCTGACCTCGAAGGTCGGCGCGAACGACAAGGCCGGGACCAAGGTCCGGCAGTGGCTGATGACCGGTGTCAGCTACCTGATCCCGTTCGTCGCCGCGGGTGGCCTGCTCATCGCGCTGAGCTTCGCCCTGGGTGGCTACAAGATCGTCGACGCGCCGAAGGTCACCGAGCACTTCGACGCGGGGTCGGTGGCCGGCTGGGCCGCGCTGATGTTCCAGATCGGCAGTGCCGCGTTCGACTTCCTGGTGCCGGTGCTGGCCGGGTTCATCGCGTTCGCGATGGCCGACCGCCCGGCGATCGCCCCCGGTTTCGTGGGCGGCGCGATCGCCGTCACCGTGGGTGCCGGGTTCCTCGGCGGCCTGGTCGCCGGTCTGCTGGCCGGCGGTGTGGTGCTGGCGCTGAAGAAGATCCAGGTGCCGAAGGCGATGCGCGGGATCATGCCGGTGGTCGTCTACCCGCTGCTCGGGTCCATTGTGGTCGGTGTGCTGATGTACGTCGTGGTCGGCAAGCCGATGGCGGCCGCGACGAGCGGGCTGACGAACTGGCTCAACAGCCTCAGCGGCGCCAGTGCCCTGCTGCTGGGCGCGCTGCTGGGCCTGATGATGGCGTTCGACATGGGCGGCCCGGTCAACAAGGCGGCGTACACCTTCGCCGTCGGCGGCCTGACCACCGGTGCCACGGGCTCATTGCAGATCATGGCCGCGGTGATGGCGGCCGGCATGGTGCCGCCGCTGGCGCTCGCACTGGCCTCGACGGTCCGCAAGAAGCTGTTCACCGAGGCCGAGCGCGAGAACGGCCGCGCGGCCTGGCTGCTCGGGGCGTCGTTCATCACCGAGGGCGCGATCCCGTTCGCCGCGGCGGACCCGTTCCGCGTGATCCCCTCGATCATGCTCGGTTCGGCGGTCACGGGTTCGCTGTCGATGGCCTTCGGGGCGACGCTGCGCGCCCCGCACGGCGGGATCTTCGTGCTCCCGCTGATCGGCAACCCGCTGCTGTTCCTGGTGGCGCTGATCGCCGGGACGCTGGTCGCGGCGGGGTCGGTGATCGCGCTGAAGCAGGTCCGATTCCGTGCTGTCGAACGTTCCGCCGCTGTGTCCGGTCAGCCCGTCAACGCGTGAAGGAGTCCATTGTGTACCAACGCCGTACGCTCGTCGCCAGCAGCGTCGGGCTCCACGCCCGGCCCGCGGGCCTGGTCGCCCGGACCGCGGCCGACCAGCCCGTGAAGGTCCGGATCGCGAAGGTCAGTGACGGGGTCGTGGGTGACGCCGTCGACGCCGCGAGTGTCCTGGGCCTCATGACACTGGGCGCGGGTTTCGGGGACGAGGTGGAGCTGAGCGCCGAGGGCGACCAGGCCCGGACGTCGGTGGACGCGCTGGCCGAGCTGATCGCCCGGGACCTGGACGCGTAACACACCACGAGGGCGCGGCACGCGGGTGCCGCGCCCTCGCCGCGTGTTCAGGCGCGGATCCCCTCCAGCTGGAGGTCGAGCAGCCGGCGCCACCGGCCGTCGCCCGCCATGTTGGCCATGGCCGCGCGGGTGATGAGGACGAAGTCCCCGGGGCCGAAGTCGGCGCGCAGCCGGCCGGCTTCGACCGCGCGTCGCACGATGCGGCCGACGATCGCCGAGAACACCGCCTTCTGTTCCTCGATGTCGGCCCAGCTCGGTTCGTCCGGGCCGAGGATGGCGAACCGGAACGCGGCGTCGGGCTCGGCCGCTTCCAGGTAGCCGTAGAGCAGCGCCTCGAACGCCGCCCAGGGGTCCGCCGCTGCTTCGGCGGCCTCGGCGAGGAAGGTCATCTCCTCGAACCGGCGGCCGATGATCGCCGCACGCAGGGCTTGCTTGTCGGCGAAGTGCCGGTAAAGGGTGCCGACGCCCAGCCCGGCGCGCTCGGCGATCTCCTCCATCTGGACGGCGTCGCCGCGCTGGGCGAACAGCTCGCCGGCGGCGTCGAGGATGGCGTCGCGGTTGCGCCGGGCGTCGGCGCGCAGCACACGTCGGGAAGCGGTCATGGTCGCCTCAGCGTACTTGACGACGCCGGCTTCCAGGCTATATTCGGAACCGGAATTCATCTTCAGCTTAGGAGCCTCCATGATCGTCGTGACCACCCCGACCGGCAAGGTCGGCCGCCGGCTCGTCCGGCACCTGCTCGCCGGGGGCAGCAAGGTCGAGGTCGTCGTCCGGAACGCCGCCCGCCTGGACGACGACGTCCGCGAGCAGGTCGACGTGGTCGAGGGGGCCCACGACGACCCGGCCGTGCTCGACGCGGCACTGTCCGGCGCCGACGCGCTGTTCTGGCTGGTGCCGCCGGATCCCGCCGCGGCGAGCGCGGAAGACCACTACCTCGCCTTCGCCCGGGCCGGCGCCGCGGCGGTCCGCCGCCACGACGTCAGGCACGTCGTCGCGGTCAGCAGCGCCGGACACGGCTGGCCCAAGCCGGCGGGCGTCCTTTCCGCGGCCTTCGCCATGGACACCGAGCTCCGGAGCTCGGGCGCGGCCTACCGGGCCGTGTCCCCGCCCTTCTACATGGAGAACCTGCTCGGGCAGCTCGCCGCAATCCGCGAACGCGGCACGTTCGCCCTGACCTGCGCCGGCGACCAGCCGCTCGCCACGATCGCAACCCGCGACATCGCCGCCACCGCCGCCGGCCTGCTGGCGGACCTCTCCTGGACCGGGCAGACCGACGTTCCGCTGTTCGGCCCGGACCGGCTCACCCCCGACGGCATGGCCGGGGTGCTGAGCGAGGAGCTCGGCCGGCCGGTCGCCTACCAGCGCCTCACCCTGGCCGAGTTCGCCGCCCTGCGCCGCACCCAGGGCGCGAGCGAGCGGGTGGTCGCGGACGCGGTCGAAATGTTCGCGGCCCAGGACGAGGGCATCTACGACGCCGACTGGGCCACGGCGGCGATCGCGCCGACGAGCTTCCGGACCTGGTGCCGGGAGGTGGTGGTGCCCGCGCTCTGAGCGGCTCGGCCGAAAGCCGGACAGCAACGGCACCGCTGCGGCGTAACGCCCCCGGGACACGGCCGACTTCACCGTCGAGCGGATCCTCGCGGAACGTAGGGAGCAGCCGTGGCACAGCACGAGATCGAACTGGTCGTCGGTGGGTGGGACGGCGACCTCGCGGAGATCTCGGACGCGAGTGACCGTCTCCAGGACGAACTGGGCCTGCTCGACTTCGACCGGCTCGGCCGGCCCGGCACCGCGGCCGAGCCCGGCACGCGCAGCGGTACCGCTGCCGCCGTCGGGACGCTCGTCGGGCTCGTTTCTTCGCCCGTGGTGCTCCGCGCGGTCGTCGATGTCGTCAAGAGCTGGCTGGAACGGCAGAAGCGCGGCTCGGTGACCATCAAGTGCGGCGAGGACAGCATCGAACTCACCGCGGCGAGCCGCGCGCAGCAGGACGCGCTCGTGCGGGCGTTCCTGGATCGGCACACCGAGAGCTGACATGGCCCGCCGCTGCCTGATCGTCGCCAACCAGCACTACCAGGACCCGCTGTTCGCCGAGCTGCCCGGGGCGGCCGAGGACGCCACCGCGCTGTCCGACGTCCTCACGCAGCCCGGGATCGGCGGTTTCGAGGTCACCGTCCTGCGCGACGCCGGCGGCACCGCGTTCCGGCGTGCGATCGAGGCCTTCTTCCAGCAGGCCGAGCGCGAAGACCTGCTCTGGCTGCACCTGTCCTGCCACGGCATGAAGAACCGGGACAACCGGCTGTTCCTCGTCGGGTCCGACACCGAACGCGAGTACCTGGCCTCGACCGGCGTCGACTGCACCTTCGTCAGCGATCAGGTCGAGAGCTGCCGGTCCGGTCAGGTCGTCGTCTTCCTGGACTGCTGCTACAGCGGCGCCTACAGCCGCGGCCTGCGCACCCGCGCGGGTGACGACTCGGTCGACGTGGCCGAGGCGTTCGGCGGCAAGGGCCGGGTGGTGATCACCGCCGCCAACGCCCTGCAGTTCAGCCACGAATCGATGGCGACGAGCCGGGACACGGCCGAGCCGTCGATCTTCACCCGCGCGATCGTGGACGGCCTGGCCACCGGGGACGCCGACCTCGACCGCGACGGCCGGATCAGCGTCGACGAACTCTACGACTACGTCTACCGCGAAGTCCGCGCGCGGCAGCCGAACCAGACGCCCACCCGCAGCGTGTCCAGTGCCGAAGGCACGATCATGCTGGCCCACAACGCTCGCGTCGCCGGGGCCCGGCTGCCCGCCGAGCTCGTGCAGGCGAGTCTCAGCCCGCTGCCCTGGCAGCGGATCGGGGTCGTCCACGAACTGGAGAACCTGCTCGCCAGCCGGCGGGAGGAAGTCCGCTCCGCCGCCGAAGAGCTGCTCGCCCGGCTCGCCACCGATCCCGATCCCGGGGTCGCCGGGCAGGCCCGGACGATGTGGTTCGAGCGCGGGCTCGGCGAACTGCGGCTGCCGTCGGTGCCGGAGACCTGGACCGAGCACTACCGCGCGGTCGGCATCGACTTCGGCACCACCAACTCGTCGGTCGCCGTCTTCACCGACGGGGAATGCCGGATCGTGCCGAACGAATTCGGCCACCGGACGACCCCGAGCGTCGCGGCCCTGACCGCGGGCGGCGAGTGGCTGGTCGGCGAGCGCGCGAAGAACCAGGCCGTGACGAACCCCGCGCGGACGTTCTCGTCGATCAAGCTCCGGCTCGGCACCGGCTGGTCCACCGAGGTCGACGGCCGCCGGCTCACCGCCGAGGACATCGCCGGCGTCATCCTCGCCCACCTCAAACAGGACGCCGAGCGCGTCCTGCGCGGCACCATCGACGAGGTCGCCCTCACCGTGCCCGCCCACTTCGGGCTTCTCGAACGGCGGGCGCTCGTGGACGCGGCGCGGACGGCCGGGCTGACCGTGCGGCGGGTCCTGAACGAACCGAACGCGGCGGCACTGGCGTACGGCCTGGACAAGGACGTCACCAGCCAGACCGTCCTGGTCGTCGACCTCGGCGGCGGGACCTTCGACGTCTCGGTGCTGAGCGTCGAGTTCGTCCCGCCCGACGAGTGGTCCCCGGACAGCACGGTCATCGCCGACGTGGCGGCCGGCAGCGGCGACGACCGGCTGGGCGGCGACGATTGGGACGCCCGGATCACCGACTGGCTGGCCGCCCGCTTCCGGACCGCGCACGGCATCGACCCGGCTTCCGACGAAGCGGCGATGCGGCGCCTGCGCGAGGCCGCCGAGCGAGCGAAGATCGAGTTGTCCGCCGCGCGGGTCACCACGATCAGCGTGCCCTACCTGGCCGGCGGTCTCTCGCTGGAGGAACAGCTGACGCGCGCGCACTTCGAGCAGCTGACCGGTGATCTGCTCGCCCGCGTCAAGCAGCCCATCGAGACGGCGCTGCGCGACGCCGAAGTCCGGATCGCGGAGCTCGACCAGGTCCTGCTGGTCGGCGGCGCCAGCCGGATGCCCGCGATCGGCACCCTCGTCGCCGAGCTGACCGGCACCGTGCCGCGCCGCGGCCTGATCCCGGACGGCGTCGCCCTCGGCGCGGCGATCCAGGCCGCGATCGTCCGCGGCGAGACCCGGGACACGTTGCTGGTCGACGCCACTTCGTGGTCACTCGCCATCGAAACGACCGACGGCGAGCTCACCACCCTCATCGAGCGGAACACCACCGTCCCGGCCAAACGCTCGGAGATCTTCACGACGACGCACGACAACCAGTCCGAAGTGCAGATCCACCTGCACGAAGGCGACGGGAAGGCGGCGGCCCGCACCCGGAAGCTGGCCACCTTCACGCTGGGCGGACTCGTCCCCGCCGCACGCGGAGTGCCCCGGATCGAGGTGACCATCGACGTCGAGGTCGACGACAGCGTCCGGGTCGCGGCCAAGGAGCTCGATTCCGGCCGGGAAGCGCACATCGTCGTGGACGGGCAGGCGGCCCGCTCGGTGGCCCGGTCGGATCCGCGGCTGGCACTGGCCCGGGTCAAGGTGGCCGCGCCGCCGTTCCCGCCGCCCAGCCCACGCTGAGGCGGGCCGTTACCGGAGCACCGCGCTGGCCCGTCCCCGCGCCCGGCCGCTGAGCTCGGCGTCGAGAGTTTCCTGGGCGAACCGCATCTGGTTCTGGTACCGGGGTTCCTCCAGCCGGCGCATGCCTTCTTCCGGGGCGACGGTTTCGACGGCCGCGGTGATCCACCAGATGTTGCCGAAGGGGTCGCGGATCCGGCCGCCGCGCTGGCCGAAGGCGTTGTCCGACAACGCGGTCACCTCCCGACCGCCCGCCTTCAGCGCGGCCGTGAACGCGACGTCGGCATCGGGCACGAAGACGCGCAGCAGCGACGGCAGGTCCGGCCAGTCGTCGTGCTGGTCGAACGCGAGCACGACGGTGTCGCCGATCCGGATTTCGGCGTGCCCGATGCTGCCGTCCTCCAGCGGCACCCGGCCCAGTTCGACGCCGTCGAAGGCCGCGGTGACGAAGTCCAGCAGCGCACCGGTGTCCTTGGTGACGATCCAGGGGGCGACCGAGGTGTAGCCGTCGGGGCTGGCAGTCATCGTGGGTCCCTTTCGCGAGTCGGTGACGTCACGCTAACCGCGATATAGGCCAGGACTTGTCCGCAAGGCGACGCTTCTTCAGCCGCCGGTCCGCAGGGGCAGGAGCGGGCCCGCGACCGTGCCGATCGCGAGGCAGCCCATGCTGGTCCGCAGGTGGACGAGCAGCCCGTCGATGAGGACTGGGCGCCCGCTTCGCCTTCCACCGCGCACAACCGCCGGCGAAACCGGGCCGCTTTCGCCCTATGCGGTCGGATCGGGTCCCAGTGCGCGGTCCAGCAGCTCGCCCAGCTGATCGACCTGGGCCTCCGACAGGTCGCGGAAGGACGACTCGACGACGCCGTCGACGAGGTCCTGGCCCTCGGCCCGCAGGCGGGCGCCCTCGTCGGTCAGCCGGTGCCGCACGGCCCGCCCCGGTCCGGGGACGCGTTCGATCAGCCCGCGCTCCGCCATCCGGGTCGCGAGCGAGCCGAAGGACTGGTCGGTCTGGAAGGTGAGCACCGCCAGTTCGTGCAGGGAGGCGTCCGGCTTGCGGTGCAGGTGGCGCAGGGTGTCCCACTGCACGAGCGAAAGGCCCAGCGGCGCCAGCGCCCGGGTGAGCGCCCGGTGGTGGCGGTACTGCAGGCGCTTCACGGCCAAGGAGACGTCGCCGGGGCGGTACTTCATGCCGTCACCCTAACCCATCGAAGTCAGGTTGCTTATCTAAGGAACCTTATATAAGGTTCCTTAGGTAGTCGAGACCAAGAAGGAACCATGACGACTCTCCCCGCCGCCGGCTCGCTCCGGCCCACCCGCACCGGAACCCACTCCCTCGGCGCCGCCGAGGTGACCGTCGCCGACCGCGACCGCACCCGCACTTTCCTGCTCCTGCACGGAGGTGGCGGCGTCGCGACCATGGCCGGGTTCGCCGACCTGCTCGCCGAACGCACCCACTCCCGGGTCCTGCTGCCCACCCACCCAGGCTTCGCCGGCACCCCGAAGGCCGACACGCTCACCGGCGTGACCGCACTGGCCCGGCTGTACGTCGAACTGCTGGACCGGGTCGGCCTCGTGGACGTCACGGTGGTCGGCAACTCCTTCGGCGGCTGGCTGGCCGCCGAAATCGCCCTGCTCAAGAGCCCGCGCGTCAGCGGCGCGGTGATCGTCGACGGGATCGGCATCGAGGTCGAAGGGCACCCGATCACCGACATCAGCGGCATGTCCCTCCCCGAGATCCGGGCCTTGTCCTTCCACGACCCCGGCCAGGCCCCGGTCCCGCCGGCCGGCGGGGGCACCGGGCCGAGCCCGGACGTGCGCGCCCTGATCGGCTACACCGGCCCCACGATGGCCGACCCGGCGCTCGCCGGGCGGCTCGGCGAGATCGGGATCCCGGTGCACGTGATCTGGGGCGAGAGCGACGGCATCGCCGGCCCGGAGTACGGGAAGGCCTACGCCGCCGCGATCCCGCGCTCGACCTTCACCCTGCTCCCCCGGACCGGCCACCTGCCGCAGGTCGAAACGCCCGAAGAACTGCTCGGCGCCCTGCTCGACCTGGGCCTCTGAGCCACGCCGGCACTCCCTGCGACAGGCTCAACCACGACGACAGCGAATGGCGCTGTTGCCATTCCGCCAATTGTCATCGCCCTTTTGCGCCATCCGCCGTGCGACTTCCCGAAAGTGCAGCGTCTCGGCTCTGTCGAATTTCCACCGGTTCACCGCGCAGTTCATGAATCGTTGTTCCCGGGCCGGACCTGCTGAGCCGAACGGATCATCCCCGCGACCAGCGCCGTTACGAGCGTTTCCGCATCGGGACCATACCGTTACCTGACGCGGGGGTCCCCGCTGAAACACCGGGGCCGGATGCGGCGATTAGTACAGCGGGTGACCATCCCGCTACACGAAACGGAGCAGCCGGCTGGGCTACCCGCACGAGAACTGGTTCCCCCGGTTCACCAGGGGGTTCCGGACCATTTCTGGCGGACGGGGAGAAAATGCGCCGGACATTCGTGGTCGCCGACTTCGGTCGTCCCGCGGGGTACGAAGACCGGCTGAAACGGGTGCTCCACGATCTGCACGACGGGCTCGGGCCGACGCTCACCGCCGCCGTGCTCGGCCTGCGCGCCGCCCGGGACCTAATCGCGCGGGACCGGGCGGGCACCGAGCACCTGCTGGCCCGGCTCGAAGACGAGCTCTACGGCGCGATCACGGACCTGCGGCGGATCGTGGCCGACGCGCGGCCGCCCGCGCTCGACGAGGCCGGGCTGGTGCTGGCCGTGCGCCGGTACGCCGCCACGCTCACCGGGCGCGTGCCCGCCGAGCACGGGCCGCTGCGCGTGACCGTCGAGGTGCGCGGCGAGCTGCCGCCCCTGTCGGCCGAGGTCGAGGTGACCGCCTACCGGATCATCCGCGAGGCACTGGTGAACGTCGCCCGCCACTCCGGGGCCCGCGAGTGCACCGTGCACCTCTGGCCGCGGGACGGCGACCTGCACGTGGAGATCGTCGACGACGGTGTCGGCACCGACGGTGAAGCCCTGCCCGCGGTGGGCGGGACCGGGCTGCGGTCGATGCGCGAACGCGCCGGCGACCTCGGCGGCGGCTGCCGGGTCGAGCCGGTTTCCTCCGGGGGCACGCGGATCGCCGCCTGGCTCCCGCTCGCCGCGGGCAAGTGAGCCGTGTTCGGGTCCGTGCGCGTCCTCGTGGTGGACGACCACCCCGTCTTCCGGGCGGCGCTGTGCGCGATGATCGACGCCACCGATGGGCTGGAGGTCGCCGGTGAAGCGGCCGACGGCCTGACCGCGGTCGCCGACGCGGGCCGGCTGGAGCCCGACGTCATCCTGATGGACCTCAACCTGCCCGACCTCGACGGCGTCGAGGCGACGCGGCGGATCGTGAGCGCGAGCCCGCACACCGGCGTCCTCATGCTGACCATGTTCGAGAACGAGGCCGCGGTGTTCGCCGCCATGCGCGCGGGCGCCCGCGGCTACCTGCTCAAGGGCGCGCGCAACGAGCAGATCATCCGCGCGGTCCGGGTGATCGGCGACGGCGAGGCCATCTTCAGCCCGGCGATCGCCACCCGGGTGCTGTCGCTGCTCGGGACGGCGACCCCGCGTGACGAGTCGTTCCCGCGGCTGACGTTGCGGGAGAAGGAGATCCTGCGGCTGGTCGCCCAGGGTATGGGCAACGCCTCGATCGCCGAAGAGCTGGTGCTGAGCCAGAAGACCGTGCGCAACCACGTGTCCCACATCTTCCGCAAGCTCCGGGTCACCGACCGCACCCAGGCCATCGCCAAGGCCAAAGAGGCCGGCATTGCCCGATCGGAGTAACGAAAAGCGGGACGAATCGGGACTCCGTGTCCCTGTTCGGCGAGCGTCCGCACCCCGATCCTTGGGGGTGGAGCGATCCGACGTCGTTCGAGGGAGGGCCACACCCATGATCACCGACCAGGTTCCGGTGCTGCTGCACGCCACCGACACCATCACCCACGCGGGCGTCACGGCCGCGCTGCGGTCACGTCCCGAAATCCGGTTCGCCGACGAAGAGTCCGGCGAGCCCGCGGTGGTGCTGGTCATCGTGGAGCGGCTCAACGAAGAGGCCCGGCAGCTCCTGCGCAGCCTCCAGTGCGCCGGCCACGCGGGTGTCGTCCTGGTCGCCGGCGAGGTGGAGGACTCGGAACTGCTGGACGTCGTCGGCAACGGCGTCTCGGCGATCATCCGCCGCGCCGACGCCACCCCGGACACGTTGGTGCGGCTGGTGAAGGCCGCGGCCGTCGGCGAAGGTGCGCTGCCGCCCGACCTGCTCGGCCGCCTGCTGTCGCGGGTGTCCCGGCTGCAGCGGGACGTGCTGCGCCCGAACGGGTGGGACCTCGCCGGGATGTCCCAGCGGGAGACCCGGGTGCTGCGGCTGGTCGCCGACGGCTTCGAGACCAAGGAGATCGCCGACCAGCTCAGCTACTCGGAGCGGACGGTGAAGTCGATTCTGCACGACATCACCAACCGCTTCCAGCTCCGCAACCGCGCCCACGCGGTGGCGTTCGCCATGCGCGAAGGGCTCATCTAGTGCCGCGTGGCCGAACCGCGTCGACCGCGGCCCGGCCAGATGGTCTGCCGCGGCCGGCACGGTCTACTCGACCCGGCCGGAGAAGGAGACCGACGGGGTGCAGCGGCCGCGGTCCGGCGGGTTCTGGCAGCTGACCGCGAGCACGATCTTCTCCCCCGGCTGGAACCGCCAGGCCTGCAGCCAGTGGTGGTCGAGGTCGCGGAAGTTCGAGAGGCCGACCTCCAGCAGGACCGTCTTGGTGCCACCGGCGTCCCGCAGCAGGCGCAGGGTTCCGGTGTCACCACGCGGGTTCTGCAGAATCAGGTCGGTGACCACCAGCGTCTTGTCCGGGTCCGGCAGCGTGTAGGGGAACTCGGCGAACCGGTTGACGTTCGAGTCGATCTTCGCGTCCGCGGCCACCCGGAAGTCCGTCGGCGTGCCGTCGGCGGCGGCGTTCGAGACGCGGGTCGGCGGCGTGCCGCCCGGGCCCGAGCCCGGCGGCGCGGGGTTGTCGCCCGGCGGGGTGAGGCCGACGGCCTTCATCGCCTGCTCGGAGTTCTGCTTGGCCTGATCGGCGTTCTTCTTCGCCTGGTCGGCCCCGGCGCCGGCGTCCTGCGCCGCCTTCACGATCTCCTGGTTCTGTTCCTGCGCGGCCTCGCGGGCGGCCGACTTCACGGCGGGCCGCAACACGGTGAACCACAGCGTCACCAGGGCCAGCAGGAGGACGAGCAGCGCGGCGAGCGCGGGCAGCAGCCACTTCGGCAGCAGCTGCCGCTGCACCATGGTGCCTTCGGTCTTGAGCGGCTCGGCCCCCTCGGCGGTGACGAACACCTGGAAGCGGTGCCGGACGGACTGCCCGCGCAGGAAGCGCTTCCGCGGCTTGGCCCGCATCCGGATGAACGCGGCGGTGCCCGGCGCCAGCTCGGCCCGGTCGCGCTCGAGCCGGAAGTCCAGCTCGTCCTCCGGGTCCAGCGGGCTCAGCTCGACGGCCACCGGCCGGTTGCCGCGGTTGTCGACGGCGACCTCGAAGTCGGCCTTGGAGCCGCCCTCGACCTTGGCCGGCACGATCTCGGCGGTCACCTCGGTGAAGGCGCCCAGCTCGACGGTGCCTTCCTCGACGACCGAGCCGGCCGGGTCCTCGCTCGAGAACACCCGCACCCCGAAGGGAATCGTCCCGGCGGGCACGTCGGAGGACCGCGGCGGCGCGAACCGCACGGTGACCGTCCCGGTCTCCCCCGGCATGAGGTTGACCGTCGCCGGTTCCGCGGTGGCCCAGCCACTCGCGTCGCCGACGACGTCGATCGCGAACTGGTCGACGACCTGCCCGGCGTTCCGGATGGTCACCGTGCAGCTCGTCTCCTGGCCGGGCTCCGCGACCAGGCCGGCCTCGGACAGCGTCGCCGTTGCTCCCATGCGCGGAAGTCTCCCTTTCGTGTCGCGGATCCGGCACCAGCGGACGGGTGTGCGCTCGTGCGCCGGTGGTTGCCCCTACGGGCAGCGGGCCGCCGCGCGGCTCAGCCGCGCGAGATGAACGGTGGTTGTTCCGTGCGCAGCACCACCAGGATCGGACTCGACTGCGCCGTCCCGAACTTCGGGCCGCTCACCGAGGTGACCGACAGCGTGCGCGGGCCGATCAGGTCGTGGTGGAAGACCAGGAACTGCGCCTCGAACCGCCCGTCGACGCCCACGGTGGCCAGGCCCGGCGTCTCGGAGATCCCGTCCGACCAGGCCAGCCGGACCGTCGCGCCCGGCGGGAAGTCCGTGCCCGTCACGCGCGGGACCGAGCCCAGCGGGGCGATGCCCGGATCGACGGCGACCACCGGCTGGCGGAACACCACCCGCCCACTGGCCGTGTTGTCCCCGGGGTTGTTGTCCGGCCCGCTGGTGCCGACCGTGCCGGACACCGGTGCGTCGGCCGCGGCCTTGGCCGCCAGGGAGATCCGGATCTCGACGGTCTGGCCGGGGGCCAGCGTCCCGAGCGCACAGCTGCCGCCGCCCGGCGTGCACCCGGTCGCCACCGACGTGGCCGGCAGCTGCGGCGGTAGCTGGGTGATCAGGCGGACGTCCGGCATCGGTGCCCCGGATCCGTTGTGCATCAGGAAGGTCAGCACGACGTCGTCGCCGCCGACGAAGAGCGGGACGGCCGACACCGCCAGGCCCACCGACAGCGAGCCCGGCGTGACCGGGGGCACCGGCTTCGGGCCGACGGTGACCACAGCCGTGGCGGAGTCGTCCTGCGCGCCGGCGTCCTGGCCGGCCGTGGTGACCGTGCCGGTGGCGGCCTGGGCCCCCGGTTCGGTGCCGGTGGCGCTGAACCGCACCCGCGCGCTCGCGCCCGGGGCGAGCGCGCCGAAGCTGCAGACGAGGTCCGGCGTGCAGGTGCCGGCGCTGGTGATCGGCGCCTGCGGCCGCAGGCCGGCGGTCAGCCGGACGAACAGCCCGACACCGGGCGAAGCGGCGACGCCGTGGTTGGTGACCACGAACTCGAACGTCGTCAGCCCGGAGAACGGGATGGTGGCCGGGACGGCGGTGGCGGTCACCCCGACGTCGGCGATCCGCTGGAACGCCGGCTGCGACGCGCCGCCCGGCCCGGCGATCAGGACCGTCGACGCACCGCCGGCCGACGGCACGGTCCGGACGCTCGGCCGGGACTCCGGCGGTGCGCTGTCGAAGGCGACGAGCGTGCCGTCCGGCGACCAGGCCGGGTCGTCCACGGTTCCGGTGTCCTGCACCAGAACCCGCCCGGGCCCGCCGTCGGCGGGGGCCACGCAGAGCCGGCGGCGGTCGTTGTGGAACACCAGCGCGGCGCCGTCCGGCGAGACGTCCGCCGAGCCCTGCCGCCCGGTGCCGCACGGCTCCCCGAACGACGGCGAGAGGTCCCGCTGGGTGCCGGCGACGACGCTGTCCGGTCCGGCGGTCAGCGACACCTGCCACAGCTCCTGCCGGTCCCCGCCGGGGTCGACGGACATCACGGCGGTCTCGGTCGCGGTGCCGCCGCGTCCGGTCGCCGTGCACGTCACCGTGGTGGCGCCGACCGGGAAGAGGCTCGCGGACGACGGCGTGCAGAACGGCGTGAGCGGTGTTTCGCGGTCGGCGTCGATCGCGGTCGCCGGGTACTCGATGACCGTGGGCGCGGTCCCGGTGACGGTCCGGTCGTGCACGGTGATCAGCGGCAGCCGCGGATCCTTGACGCGCACGGTGACGTCTTCGGTGTAGCCGGGCCGGACGGCGGACTCGCCGTTCAGCCGGAACTCGACCCGGCAGTGCAGGAAAGCGCCGATCGGCGCGGTCGGCGAAACCGTGGCGGTCTCGACGAAGTGCGCGTCCGTGCCGCCGGGCACCTGCGGCGTCCCGTCGGGGTCGAACGTGAGCGTCAGGCCCGGATCGCAGAACGGCACCGGCTGCACCTTCACCTGGAGATCGGTGATCCCCTTGACGATCGCGGTGCTGATCTGGCCGACGTCGGTGCTCTCGGTCAGGACGCCGTCGGTGGCCTTGGTGATCGCGCTCGCCTGGCCGCGGCCGTCGAGGGCTCCGTCGTTCTCTCCGGCGAGGCTGCCTTCCGAGCCGCCGCTGCTCGTCACGGCCGGGACCGCGACCACCCGGATCTTCGCGGCCTTCAGCGCGTCGACGACGGCCGCGGTCGTCGGGAACGTGCCCCGCTCGTCGTCGGCGGGCGACTCGTGGCTGGCGGCGTCGCCGACCAGCACCACGATCCGGTTGCTGGTGTCGCGGAAACCGATCGCGCCCGTCGAGACCTTCTCCAGGGCGTCGTACCAGTCTTCGGCGGTGTCGTCGCCGCCGGTGGCGGTGATCCGGCCGAAGGCGTCGGTGAGCAGCTTGCGCTGCTCGTCGGTGTCGGCCGGGGTCAGCGGCTGCTGGACGTGGAACGACCGCGGCGGGTTCGGCGGCGGGCCTTCGACCGGGTGGTCGTCCACGCGGTCGCCGTACGCGGCCACCGCGAAGTGCGCCGACGGTTGCACCTTCTGCACTTCCTCGACGACCTTGCCGAGGTTCGTCTTGACGTTCTCGATGACCCCGCTCATCGACCCCGTCTGGTCCATCAGCAGCACGATGTCCGGCTGCGCCGGGACCTTGTCCGTCGGGACCGTCTTGGGCACCGAGCCGGAACTGCCCTGCCCGACCGGCATGTCCACCACCGTCGGCTGCACCCGCCCCGGTGGCGGCGGCGCGATCCGCGAAGCCGCGCGCGTCAGGGTGATCTTCGTGCCGTCGGCCGACCACACCGGCTGCGTGTCGCGGCCGGTCAGGTACGGCGGAATCGGGATCTCGCCGAGGATCCGGCCGTCCGCCACGCGGGCGATCCGCACGGTGTCGGAGCGGGTTTCGCCGCGGATGGCGGTGGTGGTGAACGCGATCATCGTGGCGTCCGGCGACCAGGCCGGGTGCTGTTCGCGTTTGGTCCCGTCCCGCGGCCCGGTCAGCGCGCGGGGTGCGCTGCCGTCGGCGTTCGCCACGACGACCTCGGTCTGCACGGACTCACCCGGATCGGCCTGGGAGTAGGCCAGCTGGGAGCCGTCGGCGGAGAACGCGGGATCGAACTCGTCGGCGCCGGGGCGGTTCGTGATGTCCCGGCGGTCGCCGCCGGTGGCGTCCGCGCTCCAGATGTCCGAGGTACTGCCCGTGCGCAGCTCGGTGAACACCGGACGGCCGTCGGGGCGGAACGCCGGCTCGGTCTCGCCGGTGTCCGGCAGCGCCGAGATGATCGAGATCCGGCCGCCCGCGATCTCCTTGACGTCGCCGAGCGGGTCCTGCGCGCGGGTCGTGAAGGCCAGCCGGGCGCCGTCGCGCGACCACGCCGGCTCCGCCGAGTCCCCGGGGTCGGGGACCGCGCGGGTGACCGCGCCGCCGGTTTCGGCGACCAGCGCCACGTCGCCGGCCGGGTGGAAGCGGGTGGTGGTGAACGCGATCCGCGCCGGGCCCCACGCGGGCTGGGTGTCGGCGGCGGGGTCGGCGGTCAGGCGCGTCGGCGTCCCGCCGGCGGCCGGGACGGTGTAGATGTCCCCGGCCGGGTCGTCGCGGGTGCTGCTGAAGGCCAGGCGGGTGCCGTCGGGCGACCAGCTCGGGGAGTCGTCGGCGGCCGGGCCGGACGTCACCTGGCGGAGGCCGCGGCCGTCCACGCCGATCACGAAGAGCTTCCGGCTGCCGGTGCGTTCGGAGGCGAACGCGACCGTGCGGCCGTCCGGGGACAGCGCCGGGTGCAGGTCGACGGCGTCGTCGTTCGTCAGCGGCACGGCCGTCCGGGCGCCGTCGGGGAGGTAGTACAGCTCGCCGTCCCGCTCGGCACCCCCGGCGGCGGCGCGGTGGCTCACCCACACGAGGCCGCCGGTGCTCGCGGACGCGTCGGAATCGACGCTGCCGGCACCGGCCGGCAACGCGGGCGCCGCGCCTTCACCCGTGGCCTGGTAGAGGCCGGTGGTGGCGTCGCTGACGTACCCCACGCGGTACGGCGCGGCCACCGGCGCCGGTGCCTGTGCTTCGGTCGGCGAGAGCGCTCCGCTGATCGCCCAGCCGCCGAGCACCGCGACGACCGCGATGCCCGCCACCGCTCGGTTCGCGCGCATGGTCGGTCCTCCCCAAAAGACTTCGAGTGCTCAGCCGGCTTCGAACAGCTCGATCTCGGAGATCGCGACGTCGGTGCCGTCGAGCGAGCGGTACAGCCCGGTCACGTGCAGCTCGACGCTCGTGGCGCCTTCGCTGTTCTCGATCGGGACTTCCTGGGAGTCCGGCGTGTCGGCCAGCACCATGTCGTAGGTCTTGCCGGTGGAGAACACCAGGTGCAGCTTCTCCGGCCGGTGCGCGGCCGGGAAGTTCGCCGCGTCGCCGGAGTACACGATCGCCTTCCGCAGGTCCGCCGGGTGGTCGAAGGTGAACACCAGCACCTGTTCCTTGTCGGCCGGGGCTGCCCAGAACGTGTTCTTGGCGTTGTCGGCGACCAGCGGGGCCGCGTGGCCGTTCGCCTGCGCGGTCGCGGTCACCTTGATCGGGTGGACCGGGTTCAGCTTGGCCTCGAAGATGCCGGTCACCTGGCTCCACAGGCCCACCGCCGCGGTGTTGATCGCGCTGCGGAACGGCTGGTAGAGCGCGTAGATCAGCGCCGAGAAGATGAGCGCCACCGCGACGGCCCGGCGGATCACCTTGCCGACCGTCCGGCGCGCGGCCCCGGCCCGGCCGGTCCGGCGGCGGACCCCGTCCTTGCCCGGCCGCGCCCCCGCCTTGTGCTCCTTCGGCTTGCGGCCGAACAGCCGCCGCCACCACGACGTCTTGACGACCTCGGACTCGGCCAGCGACGCGCCGCAGCGGTTGCAGAAGTTGCGGGTCGGCGCGTTGCCCTTGCCGCACCGGCCGCAGATCAGGTCGCCCGGGTTGAGGACCTGTTCCTCCACGGTCTGCTGCACCGGCTGGCGGACCGGAGCGATCGGCTCCGCGGGCTGCACGACCTGCTGCTGCACCACCGGCTGGGCCTTGACCGCGACCGGGCCGTCGTCGTCCCACTTCAAGTAGCGGCCGCATTCGCCGCAGAACTCGACGTCGGCGGGCCCCTGGTGCCCGCACTCCGCGTAGATGACCATCTCCGTCAGCCCTCCAGCACTTCCACCGTGACCCGCACGTGGGCGGGCACCGCATCCACGACCGTCGCCGTCAGCCGGCGCACGTCGACCCGCGCCGGATCGGGCACCCGCACGAGCACCCGCACCCACGGCGGCCCCGGGTCCGGCAGGGGTGCGCCCGGCTGCGGGTCGGCGACCACCCCGCCGCTGTCGGTCACCTCGACCACGCCACCGGTCAGCAGCCGCACGTGTTCGGTGAGGCCGCGCCGCGTGCCGCGCCACCGGTGCAGGTCGACCGACCGCGTCACGAGCTGCCGCAGCTGTTCCGGGCTCCAGCTCTCGTCGACGCGCAACGCGACCCAGTGGGCCAGCCAGCCGACGAAGTCGGCGGGCGCCACCCCCGGGTCGAGGTAGCCCGAGAAGTTGTCCAAAGTGGAGATGACCGGCGCGAGCACTTCGTCGAGTGCACCGGTGAACCCCTGCACGAACCGGTCCTCGGCGTACACCGAGGGCAGCTGCTCGCCGATCGGGTGCGGGGTCGGCAGCCCGGGGATGCCCGTCCTCATGCGCCCGCCTCCCGCACCAGGGGTCCGGCAAAGTCGCAGTGGCACGTCCGGGCGTCGACCGGTCGGCGTCGCGCCGCCGCTGTCTGTCGAGTGCGGCAGCCGCATCGGAACGTCGCGAATGAGTCATCCGGGACGTCTGAAGTCTCCAATGACTCATTCGGGACACGAACCGCGCCGCCATCGGACGCGCCACCGCGACTTTGCCGAAACCCTCCCGGGGAAGGGCGAGGGAGCTTCCGGGGTCGGGCCTCGCTGCTTTCTAGGCGGTGGTGCCGCGAGTGTCGACCCGGTGCGGGTGCGCGGTGAGAGGTCTCGAATGACTCATTCGCGACGTCGGAGGTCCCGAATGAGTCATTCGCGACACCAGCGCCCGCGACCTGCGAAAGCCACTGCCCGATCGCGGGCAGCTGCTCGCCGATCGGGTGCGGGGTCGGCAGCCCGGGGATGCCCGTCCTCATGCGCCCGCCTCCCGCACCCGCACCTGGTGCCCGAACGAGAACGCCAGCGCGTTCGGCGGCAGGTCCAGCCGGTCCACCTGCTCACCGCGTTCCCGCGTGATCGGGTTGGCCGCGAACAGCCGCACGTCCTCCACCAGCTCGACGCCGGGAAGCCGTTGCAGCACCGCGAACACCTCGCCCGACTGGACCGGGCGGCCGAAGGGCCAGCCGTCGCCGTCGGGGCCGCCGCTGATCGGGTTGAAGTAGTCGTAGAGGGCCTGGCTCGCCCGGGCGCCCAGCGTGCCCGCCGTAGTCCGGCGCCGGGCGCGCAGCCGCGCCACCACCGTCACCCCCTGGTAGAACGGCGGTTCCACGGACACGAGCGCGCCCACGCAGCGGCGTTCGCCGAGGTGGCGCTCGATCCGGGCGCGCATGCCGGCTTCGAGCATCAAGGTCGCGAAGGCGAGCTCGCCGGTGTCGGGCACGGCGGGCACGACGAGCACCCGGATCGCGCCGGTCTCGCGGCCGTCGGGCCCGTGCGCCGGGATGCAGCGCACCCGGGCCGCTTCCGGTGCCGCCTCGCGGGCGAGCTGCTCGTAGTCCTCGGCGGTCACCGCGCGGTCGCGGGTGCGCAGCAGCAGCGGGCCGCGGACCGCCGCGTCCCGGACCGATTCGCCGTCGACCCCGCCGATCGCCGGGCGGCGGTTCACCACGCTGCTGACGAACGGGATGGGGTCCCGCTGCACCTCGAGGACCTCGCGGGCGACGTTGCCGCGCCGCCCGCCGCCGGAGCGGTACTCGGGCACGCGGATCGCGGCGGACTTGGCCGGGACCGCCCCGTAGTACCGGAGGCCGCCCTCGGGCTGGCGCACCGCGGGCCCGAACTCGACCTGCCCGCCGACCCGGTCGAGCAGGACGTGCCGGTCGTCCGGGCCGGAGTCGGCGAAGGAGCGGACCTCGGTCCACGGCTGCCAGCCGTCCGGGCCCGAGACCTCGACGACCAGTTCGCCCTCCCCGACGACCACCGGGGGCCGGCCGAGCGGGAACCGCTGGCCCGGCGTGCCGTCCGACGTCCCGACGACCTCGTTGCGGATGATCTCGGCGTGCACGGCCCCGACCGTGCCGCCGATGGTGGCGGCCTCGACCGCGTGCAGCCGCGGCGGGCGCTGGTAGAACGGCTGGTTCTGCTTGGCCTCGACCAGCCGGCACCGCAGCCAGCCGGCCCGCTGCCGCGCGAGCACCGACATCGCGTGCCCGTCCGGGACGTGCACCACGATGTCGCCGGCCCGGTTGAACGCGCCGGTGGTGTCGCGGTCGACCTCGCACGCCGCCCAGCCGGTGCCGTCCCAGGCCTCCCACAGCCACGGCGGGTCGCGCGGGTCGACACCCTGGCCTTCGACCTCGCAGTTCATCCGCAGCAGCACCGCGCAGCCGGGCACGGCGTCCGACAGTCCGAAGAGGACCGCGTCGCCGGGGGCCGGGGTTTCGGAGAAGGCCGCGGGGCCGCCGCCGACGAGCAGTTCGTCGGTGCGGTCGACCGGCGGCAGGCCGGTGTCGGCGGTGCTGGTCGCCAGGTGCGCGAGCGAGCACGGCACGATGGTGAGCGTCCGCTCCACGGTGAAGACCACCGGGTCCTCGACCTCGTTGCGCACGCTCGCGACCTGCTTGCCGCTCGCGACGACCACCGGGACGTCGCGGGCGGCCGAGAGCCAGAACGTCACGTCGGCCCGCGCCGCGGCCGGCGGGAACAGCCGGACCCCGATCAGGTCGAGGAACCGCAGGTAGTGCCGGTCGGGCACCCGGTTGAGCCGGTAGAGCAGCTGGTCGACCATCTGCGCGAACGTCTCGATCAGCGTGACGCCGGGGTCGGAGACGTTGTGGTCGGTCCACTCCGGGCAGTTGCGCTGGACCAGGTACTTGGCTTCGTCGACCAGGTCCTGGAACCGGCGGTCGTCGAGGTTGGGCATCGGCAGGGACATCACGCACCGTCCGCTACGGACTCGTGCGGCGGGATGACGTAGAAGGGGAAGACGAGGTTGCGCGGGTCGTTGGTGCCGCGCAACCGGTAGCGGATGTCGATCAGCAGGGTGCCTCGGTCGGCTTCGTCGAAGCTGACGACGACGTCGTCGAGGGTGATCCGCGGCTCCCAGCGCTCCAGCGCGACCCGGACCTCGTAGGCGATCTGCCCGGCCGTCGCCGCGTCGGCGGGCGCGAACACGAGGTCGTGCACCGCGCAGCCGAACTCCGGGCGCATCGGGCGTTCGCCCGGCGACGTCGCGAGGATCAGCCGGATGCTCTCGACGACCTCGCGCTCGCCGCCGACCAGCGCGATCGAGCCGGTCGCGTCGGTGTGCAGCGGGAACGCCAGTCCCCGGCCCAGGAAGTCCACGTCAGCCTCCGATCAGGACGGTCGGGCAGCCCATGACGATCGGCGCGCCGCAGGCGGCCATGTCGCCCATCCGGGCCGCGGGCAGGCCGCCGATGAGCACCGTCGGGCAGCCCGGCGGCGCGATCGGCGTCGGCGGGTGCACCGCGGGCGGCGGGAACGAGCACGTGTGCAGCGTCCCGACGTTCGCGGCGGGCATCCCGCCGATCAGCACGGTCGGCACCCCCGGGCCGGCGATGACGCCGGGGTGCCCGGTCGGGTCGCCGACCCTCGCGGCTGGTGGCATGCGCACTCCCCCGTCAGTTGATCTTGACCACGCTGCCGCGCACGGTGACGACACCGCTCGCGGTCAGCTCCGTCTGGCCCTGGCCCGCGACCGAAACGGTGGCGCCCTCGACCTTCACCCCGGCCGTCCCGGCGAGCTTCAGCTGGCTGGTCGCCTCGATGCTGGCGTCGGTCTGGGACTTCACGGACACCTTCTGGCCCTTGAGCTCCAGCGGCCCGGTGCCGGCGTCGATGCTCACGCCGTTCTGCGCCTTGACCGTGACGCTCTTGCCGCTGGTCACCTCGATGACCTGGTTCTTCTGGTCGATCTTGACCACGAACTTCGCATCCCCCGACGACAGGATGATGCCGTCGTCCTCGGCGAACTCGAGCTTGTGGCCCTTCCGCGAGACGAACCCGCGCAGGGCCACCTCCCCGCTGTTGCCGTCGACGATCGCCTTGGTGAACTTCGACGGCGCCGCGTCCTTGGTGTTGTAGAGGCCACCGAGCACGTAGGGGGCTTCGAAGTCGCCGTGTTCGAAGCCCACCAGGACCTCGTCGCCGACCTCCGGCAGGACCACCGCGCCGCGGTCCTTGCCCGCCCCGGGCTGGACCGTGCGCGCCCAGGTGCTCGTGAAGTCCTTGTCCAGCCACGGGAACGTGAGCTTGACGCGGCCGAGCTTCGCCGGGTCCTTGAGGTCGGTCACCTGCGCGGGGACGACCCCGGGCCACGCCGAGGTCTTCGCCCCGCCCGCGACCAGGCCGTAGAGCGAGCGCTCCTGGCGGCCGGACACGGCGAACTCGGTGGTGTAGCCGACCTCGTCGTTGAACAGGTGGCGCGTGCTGGTCAGCGTGTACTTGCCGGAGAAGGGCCGGCCGACGCCGGTGAGCGTGACGGCGGTGCCCGCACGCAGCTTCGGGTTGCCCTTGGCGACGCCGTCGAGTTCGGTGCAGGCGCTGCCGAACCGGTCGGCGAGTGCCTTCGCGGTCGCGTCCGCCTCGCCCTGGGCGCGCCGGGGCGCGGCGGCGTCGAGGAAGGGCGGGCTGGCGAACTTGCCCGCCAGCGCCACCGGGTCCACCCCGGGGACGTCGGTGCCCGCGTTCTTCGGGGTGGCGGTGGCGCTGATCGGCTGCTTGTTCTCGTAGTCCCAGCCGGTGACCCGCACTTCCGGGACCTGCTCGGCCGCGGTGACGCTGGCACGCAGGTTGAGCAGCGTGCCGTGGGCCTCGAGGACGAGCGGGTCCGCGGTGGCCTTGGTGGTGGTCGAGGGGGCGCCGGACGGCTGCTCCGGCAGTTCGAAGTTCAGCTTCCCGTCCCGGACGGCGATCTGCGCGCCCACCGCGTCGGCCAGCCGGGACAGGAACTCCCAGTCGCTGACGTTGTCCTGGGACAGCTGGGTGTTCGGCCGGCCGCCGAAGCCCTTGACGTTGTCGATCTTGCCGACCGGGATGTTCGCGCGCTGGGCGACCTTGCGCACGACGTCGGCGATGGTCATGTTCGGGTACGCGGTGACCCGGCGGCCGCGGAACAGCCGGTGCGCGTGGTCGTACCCGCGGACCTCGGTGAAGGTGCCGTGGCTGTCGAGGTCGATCGCGACCGCGGTGACCTCGCCGGAGAGCAGGTCCTGCGGGCCTTCCGGGTCCGACGTCTGGACCTTGAGCCGGATCTTGGCCCCGACCTTGAACTTGCCCTTCTCCAGCACGACGGTCCCGGGGTCGCGAAAGCGCAGCACGAAGGTGTCCGGCAGGTTCCGGCTGTCGTCGACGTAGGCGTAGCTGAGCATCACCTTGACGTCGTCGGGCAGCGCGGTGCCCTCGACCTCGACCAGGAGGGTGTTCGTGAAGGTCTCGTTAGCCATCGAGCTCCTCCAGCGCGGGCACCAGGAGCCGGGTGCCGGGCCGCAGCCGCATCGGGTCGTCGATGTCGTTGGCGTCGGCGATCTCGCGCCACTTCCCGGCGTCGCCGTAGGCGCGGAACGCGACCGAGGGCAGCGAGTCCCCGGCGACGAGCACGTGCGTGTCCCGCGCGGCGAGCGCGCCGGAGGTGGGGTTCTGGCCGCCCAGCTCGCCGGAGATCTCCTCCAGGTTGACCGTGCAGACCGCGCGCACCGGCGTGCCCGACGGCGTGAACAGCGTGTACTTCGCGGTGACGGAGGCGACGTAGGCGGGGAAGCCGGTCATCCCGCCCCACTTGAAGATCACCCACGGCGGCGAGGGCTTCTTGTGCTGGCGGCTGTCCTCGGTGGCCACGCAGCAGGTGAACAGCTGCTCGACCTTCTTGACGACGGCGTCGTCCATCTTGTCGGTGGCGTCGAGGAACATTTCGAGCGCCAGCTTGGCCGGATCGGACCCCTTGAACTGCGGCGGCGCGCTCTTCTTGGCGTTCGGCTGCGCGTCGCGGCCCCACTTGGCGTTCTTGCTGACCGACAGTTCCTTGGGGTTGAACTGGAACTTGATGTCGAACATCTTGTCCCCGGGCGGCTGCCCGGTCCCCCCGGACTGCGGCGGCTTCCGCACTTCGAGCAGGGCGCGCTGCAGGTTGCTGGGCGCCGGTTCCCCGGACCCGTAGGCGGCGGGCGGCTGGGAGCCGGCGGAGGTGAAGGTGACGGGCGAGGACATCGGTCAGCCCTTCTTCGCCGGGCTGAGGAAGCCGTGGTGGGCCAGTTCGAGGGTCTCGGTGGCGACTTTGGGTGAGTCGGGCGAGAGCTGCGGCCCGCTCCACCGCACCGGGACGACGCCTTCGAGCGCCCAGCTGGCGATGACCTTGCCTTCCAGGGTGCGCGCCTCGATGGTGGCGGTCTTGCGTTCGATCCCGCTCGCCAGGCTGGCGAACCACTTGGTGATCTGCGAGCTGGCCTCGGTGACCGGGCGCGAGAGCTTGATGTTCGAGTACTTGATCCGGGTCGGCAGCTGCCAGACCATGCCGTTGTTGCCGCCTTCTTCCCGCTGTTCCATGACGAATTCGCAGCCGAGGCCGTCGCAGCTGGAGAAGGCGCCGAGGTTGCCGAGGTTCTTGTCGTCCAGCTTGACGACATAGCAGACGGCAACGGCCTCTTCGGTGTCCGGCATCGCGGCTCCTCCTTCAGTGCGGGCGGTCGGTGAGCGCACCCCGGCGCTCACGGTCGAGGCGAAGTTCGGTCTTGAGGCGGCGCAGGAGCGGGTCGAAGAGCTTCTTGACGAGCTCTTCGGTTTCCGGCTGCGGTGGCGGTTGCGGTGTGGCGGGAGCTGGGGTGGGGTCCCGCTGGATGACTGTGGTGACGGTGGGTGCGGGTGCGGGTGTCGGCGCGGGTGGTGGGTCCGGTGTGGACGGTGGGCTCGGTTCGGCGATCCTGGCGACGGGCAGGTCGGCGGCGGCCTGGGGCCGCGCTTCGGGGGCGTTGTGTGGTGAGACGTCGATCGCGCGGGCGACGGGAAGCGGCGGGGTGGTCTCTTCCGTCGTTGTGACCTGGGTGGCTTCGGGGGTGTTGGTCGCCCGGGTGACCAGGAGTGGTGGCAGTGTGGTTCCCGCGGTGGGCGCAGGGGTTGAGCTGTCGAGGGAACGCGCCACCGGGAGCCCGTCGGTTGCCAGCGGAGTGGCTCCGCCTGCGAGGGTTCGCGTCGGCACGGCGTTGGTCCCCTGGGTGGCAGGGCGTGACGGCAGCCCCGCTGGCGTTTCGAGCGGCACCACGGAACCACCGGTCTCGCGCAGCGGCAGCGCGGCTCCCGCCACGGGGGCCGCGGCGTCGGCCTCGCGAGCCACGGTGAGCGGCAGCCCGGTTCTGGTCGAAGGCCCCGAGCCGTCGACCGCGCGAGCGACGGTGAGCGGTATTGCGTCTCCCGCCACGGGCGCCGAACCATTGGCATCGCGCCGCGGCAGTCCGGTTTCCGCCGCGGTTGTCGAGGCATCGAGGGACCGTGCCACCGGAAGTGTCGGCAGGGCGGCTCCCGTCCCGTGGGTGGCCGAGCCGCCCGCCGCAGGGTGCGACGGGGTTTCGATCGCCCGCGCCACCGGTAGTGCGACTCCGGTTCCCTGGATTGCCGAGCCGCCCGCCGCAGGGAGCGACGAGGTCTCGATCGCCCGCGCCACCGGTAGTGCGACTCCGGTTCCCTGGGCGGCCGAGCCGCCCGCCGCAGGGAGCGACGGGGTTTCGATCGCCCGCGCCACCGGCAGCGCGGCTCCCGTCCCCTGGATTGCCGAGCCGCCCGCCGCGGGGAGCGACGGGGTTTCAATCGTCCGCGCCAACGGTAGTGCGGCTCCGGTTCCCTGGGCGGCCGAGCCGCCCGCCGCGGGGAGCGAGGGGGTCTCGATCGCCCGCGCCACCGGAAGTGTCGGCAGCGCAGCTCCCGTCCCGTGGGTGGCCGAGCCGCCAGCCGCGAGGTGCGCCGAGGTCTCGACGGACCGTGCCACCGGGAGCGCCGGCAGCGCGCCTCCCGTCCCCTGGGCCGCCGAGCCGCCCGCCGCGGGGAGCGAGGGGGTCTCGATCGCCCGCGCCACCGGAAGTGTCGGCAGCGCAGCTCCCGTCCCGTGGGTGGCCGAGCCGCCAGCCGCGAGGTGCGCCGAGGTCTCGACGGACCGTGCCACCGGGAGCGCCGGCAGCGCGCCTCCCGTCCCCTGGGCCGCCGAGCCGCCCGCCGCGGGGAGCGAGGGGGTCTCGATCGCCCGCGCCACCGGTAGTGCGGCTCCGGTCCCCTGGGCGGCCGATCCACCCGCCCCGGAGTGCGCCGAGGTCTCGACGAACCCTGCCACCGGGAGCACCGGCAGCGCAGCTCCCGTCCCCTGGGTCGCCGAGCCGCCCGCCCCGGAGTGCGCCGAGGTCTCGATCGCCCGCGCCACCGGGAGCGTGGAGGCTGCCGCCGCCGGGCCATCGAGGGGTTGAACCACCGGGAGCGCCGAGGTCGCTCCCGTCGCCGAGCCATCAACAGGGAGCCCAGGGGGCTCGATCACCCTGGCCACCGGCAGCGTGCCTGCTCCGCCCATCGGCGCGGCGGAGTCATCGCCCGAGCGAGCCGCGGAAAGTCCCGAGGTTTCAATCGCTTTGGCCACCGGGAGTGTCCCCGCTCCGGCCGAGTCATCGGCCGCGGGCGGTTCGGAGTTGCCCACCGGGGACGAGCCTTCGTCCACCCGAGCGACCGGAAGCGGCGGTCCCCCGCCGGGCAGATTCGCCGAGAGAGTTGCTTCCGTCGGAGTCTCCGTCGCTCGCACCACCGGAAGTGGCGGCTCCTGCCCCACCGGACCGGCCGACGGGGACCTCTGCGCCACCGGGAGCTCGGAAGCTTGGGTCTCGGCTGCCGGCTGTGAGGACGTTTGCGCCAACGGCCCCTGCGCTACCGGCAACGCCGAGGTCTCGTGCAACGTGGACCTCTGCACCACTGCCCCACCAGAGGATCCCGGTGTCTCGGCCGCCGACGTGGAACCTTGCGCCAAGATCGAAGGCTCGCCCGCCCCCAGCGAGGTCTCCGCCGCAACCACCAGCTCCGGAGATCCACCCACCGGCTCGGAAACGCTCGTCGAGCCGCCCGGTGTCCCAGGCGGCTCCAGCGGGCGGAAGCTGTTCACCGGCGGTGATCCGGTTGCCCGTGCCTCCCGAGGCGGCGACCCCGGAGCGACCGGCAGCATCGGCGCACCGAGTCCCAGCCGCCGGGGTGTCGCCTGCTCCGTCCGCTGGACCAGCGGCAGCTCCGGCCGCGGCGGCTCGACCGGCTCCGGTTCGGCCACCACCGGCTCCGGCGTCGCCACGGGCACCACCGGGGCGTCCCAGGTGTCCGAGGCCGCCGGAGTGTCCACAGGGGACGGCTCCGCGATCGCCTGCAGCGTGCGCACCGGCGGGGTGTCCACGCTCCCCGCCGAGGTCAGCAGCTGCACCACCGGGCGCTTCGCCACGACCGGCAGCACCAGCGGCATCGAGGGCGGTTCCGCGGACCTCTGCACCGCCGGGGCCACGACCCGCTGCACCGACGCCCCGACCGGCCGGACCAGGTCGCCGATGACGCCCGCCGGCTCCGCCGGCCCCACCCGGTGCCCCAAGGGCTCCAGGTAGCCCGGGCTCCGCCACGACGTCAGCGTCGCGCTGAACCGCTGCACCGGGTTCACCAGCGGGTGCTCGGCCAGCACCCGCTGGATCGGCGGCACACTCCGCCACTCCCCCCGCGTCACGGGCAACGAAACAGGCGAAGGCGTAGCAGGCGCCTTCCTGCGGAACCACATTCCAGCGTCACCGTCCCTGGCTCATCCGGGTGTTGATCCGGGCGATCTCGGCGACGTAGGTCAACCGGTCGGGGTGTTCGAGGTCGAGGATGTCGTCGAGGGACCAGTGCAGGTGGTAGGCGACGTACGCGACTTCCTCGTGCAGCCGGTCGGCCGCGTACGTCACGATTCCCCCAGGCGGCCACCGGCGACGTCGACGACGAAGCCGTGGCCGCACTCGGGGCACGCCACGCCCGCCCTGGTGTGGCCCTCGCTGTTGACCCGGCGGTACATGTCCTGCAGGAACGCCAGGTCGGAGGCGAACAGGTTCTCGATGATCCCCGCGTGCACGTCGGTGATGTCGCCGATCCGGGTGACCACCCGGGCCAGCAGCACCACCGTGAGGAACGCCGAGTTCTCGCGCACCCGGTCGTCCCGCAGCGGGATCAGCTCGTCGCGGGCGGTGGCCAGGCGCATCACCCCGGAGTGGTGCACCTTGCCCTCGTCGTCGACGTACCCGCGCGGGAGCTCGAACGCGAACTCCGTCCGCAGCTTCGGCCGCTCGGCGCGCGGCTCGTCCGGAGCGACGGGAGCCTCCGGCGCCGAGGCCATCACCCTGCGCATCGGCTCACTCGACTTCCATCTGCTCGTAGGTGATGACGAGCTTCTCGGTGAGCACGCTCGTGTCGCCGGCCTTCAGCGAGCCGATCTCCAGGCTCTTCGGCCAGGCGTTGGTGAGCTTGTAGCGCTTGATCGCGGCGCCTTCGTAGTCGTAGACGATGATCGCGCCGCCCTTGCGGGCCGTGGTCATCTTGCCGAAGTGGGCGTCCTTGACCCACTTCTCGAAGCTGTTGTCCTCGGTGAGGCCGCGGGTGAGCGTGACCTCGCCCGCCTTGGGGCGGCCGGGCAGCTTCTTGATGACGTACTTGCCGTCGACGGTGTTCTGCTTGAGCTCGATGACGTCCTGCTCCATCTTGAGGCCGGAGACCTCGGAGATCTGCTTGATCTGGACGCCATCGATCTCGAGCCCGAAGGAGTGGCCGACAGCCTTGTCGAGATCGGGAAGTGCCATGTCAGAACCCCTTCATCACTCGTTGACGAGGCTGGTGCCGCCGGACATCTGGGCCAGCCGGAAGATCACGAACTCCGCCGGTTTCACCGGGGCGATGCCGACTTCGCAGATCACCTGGCCGAGGTCGATGCCCTCGGCGGGGTTGGTTTCGCGGTCGCACTTGACGAAGAAGGCCTCGTCCGGGGTGAGCCCGAACAACGCGCCCTTGCGCCACTCCATCACCAGGAACGCGCTGATCGTGCGCCGGATCCGGGCCCACAGCGCGTCGTCGTTCGGCTCGAACACGACCCACTGGGTGCCGCCGAGGATCGACTCCTCGAGGTAGTTGAACAGCCGCCGGACGTTCAGGTAGCGCCACGCCGGGTCGCTCGACAGCGTCCGCGCGCCCCAGACCCGGATGCCCTTGCCGGAGAACGACCGCACGCAGTTGACGCCGATCGGGTTGAGCAGTTCCTGCTCCGCCTTGGTCAGGTGCGTCTCGAGGGCGAGGGCGCCGCGGACGACCTCGTTGGCGAGTCGCCGGCGGGCACGTCCGGCTGCAGGCGCCCGGGCACTCGGCGAAGGGACGCGGGACGAGTCCGCGTTCACGCTGTCGGTGCACACCCCGGACCTCGACGACGTCTTCTTCGCCCTAACGACCGAGAAGGAGGCCGCTCGATGAGCTACGCGATTCGGCGACCATGCTGCGGCGCAACCTGAAGCACCTGCGCCGGTACGCCGGGACTGGTGTTGCTGCTGGCGTCGGCGCTGACCTGGCTGGCCGTCGCGGTCGGGCTGGCGGCGAAGAACGCCGAGGGCGCGAATCTGTTCATCCTGCTGGTGCAGGTGTTGCCGTTCGTCAGCAGTGCGTTCGTGCCGACGGACACGATGTCGGGTGCCGTGCGCTGGTTCGCGCGCAACGAGCCGTTCACTCCGGTCTTCGACACCCTGCGCGGGTTGCTTCTGGGTACGCCGGTCGGGACCAGTGCGTGGATCGCCGTGGCCTGGTGCGCGGGGTTCGCCGTCGCGGGGTGCGTGTGGGCGCGGGCGTTGTTCAGGCGCGATCCCACGGCCTGAGTGCCAGTGCCGCGATCGCGGCGGCGCGCAGCGTTCGGCGAGGGCGATCAGGCGCACTGCCGCGGCGCGCTCGGCGGCCGTCCGCGCGCGGTCGAGGTCATCGGTGATCTCGGCGACGGGGTCGAGGCGTCCGTAGTGGGCGTGGGCTATCACGGTGACGGCTTGGGTTCCCACGCCCAGCCGTCGGCGCCGGGCCCGGTATCCTTTGTGGACCGGAGTCGGTCGGCGGTCTGCCGCCACAGGTGCAGGCCGGTGTCGGTGTCGCCGCGGGCGAGCTGATCGACGCCATCCCTCCGATCCACGGCATGGTCGGTAAGCCACGCCAGCGGCCGCGCCGGCTCTACGCCGACGCGGCGCGGACCTCGGAGGTCCACAAGGGCCAGCCGTCGGGGGTGGTGATGACCTGGATGTTTCCGCCGTGGTTGGCGTGTTTGCCCGACCACCACAGGTCCATTCCCTCGGTCGGGCCGGAGGTGCGGCACCGGTCGGTCTCGATCAGGGTGCCGTCGATGCCGACGTGGCTGTACCCGGCCATCTTCGCGGCCGGCAACGCCGGTTCCAGGGCCGGTGCCTGCGCGGCCGGTGGCCGGCTGCCGCACCCGTCCGGCGCGGGAGTCCGGGGTTGGCCTGGCGGGATGATCAACTTGATGCTAGCCTCCTCAGGCGTATTCGAACCTGACCGGGGGAAAACGGATTCTATTTCGCGTTTCGCTGTGCATTGAGCTCGGTAACTCATGCGTCATCTGCGCGAACAAGCGGAATCCGAATTCCGCCTGCAATTTCCAAGGGGGATTGTGAAGAATCTTGTAAAGACGTTCGTTGTGGCCGGTGCCGCAGTAGCGGCGTTGACTGTTCCGGGTGTCGCGATGGCTGCTCAGGGCGGCGCCGCGGCGGCGTCTGCCAGTGTCGGCGTGGCGGATGTCAACAGCAAATGGTGTGGCGAAAACTACAATAGCTGTGTTGTTGAGCGGAGCGAATTCGCTCGATACTACAAAGTTGGGCCGATCGAGTACTTTCCTCGTGACCCCAGCTGCGCAGGTATCTGTTACAGCGGCTACAGGTTCAATTACTGGCCTAAGTGAATAGTGGCGGTGGGGCGCTTCGGCGTCCCACCGTGTTTCACGCGCTGGCCAGAACCGCGGCGATTGCGATCACGATGGTCACCGGTTTCGACGCCGGACACTTTCGCCGGCTTGCCCGAGGGGGCGGCGGTCGGCGCACTCCGGCTCACCTACCACGGCGGCGACGGCAATGAGGTTGCGCTGACGGGTGAGACCGGCGCAGCGCGCCACGGCACCGGAGATGTCGTCGGTCGCGGCGGTGCCGGACTCCGGGTTGCCGTGGTGGCTTGCGGCGGCCGGTGCGCTGGTGGTGGTCGTGGCTGGTTTCGGTCCGGTCCGTGGTGGGCCTTGTCCGCGCGCGGAAATCCTGCGCCCCAACGACGCCGGCGACCAGGTCGTCCTCTCCGCGGTCGACTCGGCCGGCCCGGCCACCACGAACGCCGACGCCACCTGGATCGTCCGGGCGGGCCCGGCCAACTGCTCCTGCCTGACCTTCGAGTCCGCCGACCAGCCCAGCCGGTTCCTGCGCCACTACGCGTTCCGGCTCCGGCTGAACGCCGACGACGCCTTGGCTGACCCAGACCGTGCTCGCGCGGGCGATTTTCTCGATGTCGGAACTCTGGATTCACCGGGCGGTCGCCGTGCGAGGTCGCCGACGGTCCGGGTGGACCGTCGGCGACACCGCCGCGCGGCAGTCGTCAGATACCGCTGACCTGGCGGATCCAGCTGCGGCCCGCCGCGACGCTGCCGTAGGTGGTGGTGCTGGACCGGTCGCTGGTCGAGCAGACCCCGACCTGCACGCCGTCGTCGATCATCGGGCCGCCGGAGTCGCCGCCGGCCACCGCGCCGTCGAGGGTGTCGGCCGCGATGGCCGGGCCGCCGAAGTAGTCGGTGGCACTGGTGTCGGCAATCCGCACCGAAGCCTGCTTCAGGACGGCCGACTGGTGGTTGCCTTCGTCGGTGGACTGGGTCGCGCCCCAGCCGTAGACGCGGGCGGAGTCGCCTTCCTGTGCGTCCGACGAGCTGCCGGCGAGCCGGGCGAAGGTGCTGCCTCCGTTGGTGTTCAGCTTGATCAGGGCGAGGTCGCCGCCGGAGTACACGTACGTCGAGGACGCCTTCGCGTGCACGCCACCGGAGGCGCTGTTGGAGCCGACGTAGAGGTCGATGTCGGTCAGCCGCCGCCCGTTGTCGTCGTACATGCAGTGCTTGGCCGTCAGCACCCAGCGTGCGCCGATCAACGTGCTGGTGCAGAAGAAGGTGTAGCCGTTGGCGTGGCCGTTGAACCGGGTGATGTAGCCGGGGTTCTGGGCCGTGCTGCCGTCGATGATCGACGGTTCGGCACCGGACGGAACCGGCGTGACCGGGGTGCTCGCCGACGCCGGGGCGGCCGCGAGGGTGGCGAACGCGGCGCAGGACACGGCGAGCAGAGCGGCGGATCGGGCGAGAGGATTGCGCATCGGGGCTCCTTGACGGGGACCGGTGGGGACTCACCGAACGTAATCAGCTGGTGTTGCTTCGGTAACCGTCGGAAGATCGGAGAGGATCAACGGAAGAAGACGGATCTTTCGGCGGGTTGTGCGTCGTCCGCCGACGTTCGTCGGGTGACAGGCGTGGTCCGCGCCTGTTAGACCGGTGGTGATCCGGCACGACCGGACACTTCCGCCACGCCGGCGCGATCCGCCGACGGCACCTCGTTTCTCCGCACCGACGCCGAGGATCGCCATGCCGTTGTTCGCGGTGCCGCCGCCGGAGGCCGCCAGGCGGGACCTGGCGCAGGTCCTCGCCGAGGGCCCGTTCAGCCGCGCGCTCTCGCTGGCCATCGACCGCAGCGGCCTGGGACTTGCCCGCCTCGGCAGCCGCTTGACGGCCGCGGGTGTTCCGGTCAGCACGACGACGCTCAGCTACTGGCGCACCGGGCGGACTCGCCCCGAGCGGCCGCATTCCCTGCGCGCGGTGACGGTGCTGGAAGACGTCCTCGGTTTGCCGGCCCGCTCGCTGACCGGCCTGCTGTCCCGCCCCGGCCACAGCGGCGCGCCCGATCCGGTGGGCTGGGAACGGTTGTGGGGTCCGCGCAACGGCGTGCTGCCGGTCCTGCGTTCGTTCGACGCGGCCGACGAGACATCGTTGCTGGTGCTCAGCCTGCACGAGGCCGTGTATGTGGGCGCCGACCGGTGCCTCACCCGCCTGCGGGTGCGCGAGGTCGTGCGGGCGATCGAGGAACCGGTCCAGGCCAGGGTGGTGGCTCTCCGTGGCTGCGCCCCCGGCCGCCCGCCGCGGCTGGAGTCGACGCGGTACTGCCGGGCGGTGCGCACCGAAGTCCTGGCGGAGCCGGGGTTCGTGATCAGCGAGCTGGTCCCGGTCCGCCCGCTGGCGGTCGGCGAGATCGCGATCCTCGAGTACGAGTTCGAATACACCGATGACGTACCCGACACCAGCTACGATCGCCGCTTCCGGCATCCGGTGGCCGAGCACCTGGTGGAGGTGCACTTCGCGCCGGAGGCGTTGCCCTCGGCCTGCCACGCTTACCGGCTGGACGGGCCGGGTGGTGTGGAGCGCGACGTCGCCGCTGTCCCGGTGGCGCCGGAGACGCCTGCCCTCTGCTTCGCGAGCGAGGTGGGCGCCGGCATCCGCGGGCTGCGCTGGGGCTGGCCCTGATCGGTCACGGCCGTAGGTTCTCGTCGAGCATGCTGCCGGCTCGCTGAAGAAGCCCCCTCAGCCGAATGTCCCCGTCGACAGCCGCCGGCGCCGACATCTCGTGGCTGTCTCGCTGGTGCTACCGAGGCGAAGAGTCACTGATCCGCCCGGGTGATCACTGTGACACGGAGGTGTGGTTGGTGCGTGTAGACGTACCTCGATCGTTGAGGCTGGCCAACAATTGGGGGGGGGTGTGCGACTACGCATCGTCACACTGCCCGCCGAGGTGACCGCCGACACCGTGGAGGACGATCAAATGAGCGTGCGCCAGCCGCTGTTCGGAATGGTGGCCTATCGTCCCCGGCACGCGCGCGAGCGGTCGTGGCGATGGTGGCCGCTGCTGGGGCTGCTCGCCGTCGCGGTCGCGGTTCCGGTCGCCGATACTCCGTCCGGAATGGTCATAGTAGGCGTGGTCGCGGGCTTCGTGGCGCTGTTCGCCGCGCTGCGGTGGCGGTGGATCCACGAGGAAGCGAAGCTCCAGGAGATCCTCGAAAGCGAGCTGTCCGAACGCCCGATCTGACGCCGCGCGGCCCGGTCGTCACAACGTCCCGTATCGGCTCGGGTGGCGGCCGTTCCGGCTCCGATCATCGCCCTCCGGCGACCGGTTCGGCGGCGGACTCGGTCACGAGGACGACATCCTCTCGCTTACCGGGCGCCTTCGCAGCGTAGGCGCGATCACCGCAGATCGGTGGCCGATAGCAGGGCCAGCGCCTCGTCGGGAAGCGCGGTCACCGTCAGGTGATGGCCGGTGTCGAGCACGGACAGCGGTCGTAACACCCTGGAAGCCGTCGTGGCCAGGATGATCCGGCCGCCTCGGCGCCCGGCTTGGTAAGCCGCCGCGAGGAGGCGGCCCAGGCAGCCGGCGCCGCAGAAGGTGATGTTCCGCCCGTCGACGACCGTGGTGGCACCTGCGGCGGCCAGCGCTTCGGCCAGCGCGTCCTGGGCGTTCAGATCGAATTCGCCGTCCAGGCGCAACAGGGTGACCGGGCCTTCCCGATGCGCGGAGATGGTGAACGCGGCCGGCGCCGGTGGCGGGTCTGCGGTCATCTCCGTGGCTTCGGTGCGGTCGCGGACCGATGTGCCCGGCAGGCGAGCTGGTCGGGTGCCATGGGACCTCCGGTCTGCGATGCAGGAACGATGCGAATCTACGCTGCGGAGCTCGGGAATGCCGAGTCGGCAGAGTGTCCTGACAGAGCGGCGATCCAGTGTGCTCGGGTAATCACGAGGCACGGACGGCATGTGGCGAGGTCCAAGCCCGCGATGCTGGGTAGTCAGCTTGCATCGTATTTGAATCGCTCTACCGCCGACCGACGCGTCCCTCATGACCATGCGGGCGATTCCGCCGGAGCAAGCAGCTGCTCCTGCCGGTCGGTAGGGTGTGGGCGCGGTGCCCGGCGATCGGGCGGGTAAGAGGAGACCGGATTGACCGACGTCTACGCGCAGACCGACGACCCGTGGGAGGCCGATCGGGTCACGTTCGGAGCGGAGCCGGCCGGTGACGGCTGGGACCGGTGTGGCGTTGATGGTGACGGGCCGCTGGCGCAGCGGTTCGGCGCGCTCGCCTCGGTGCTCCTCGAGGCCGGTTCCCTGCACGAGGCGATGGAACGCGTGGTGTCCGCCGCGCTGCGGATCGTTCCCGGCGCCGAACTGGCGAGCATCACGATGCGCTCGCCCGACGGCGGGTTCCACACCCCCGTCCGGACCGGTGCGGAGGCCGAGGAGCTGGACCGGATCCAGTACCGGACCGGCCAGGGGCCGTGCCTGGAGGCCGCGCGGCACGACGGGCCCGGGCACTGCCTGAGCGACGACCTGGCCGGCTCGGTGGCGTTCCCGGAGTTCGGGCCGCGGGCGGCGCGGTTGGGGTTCCGGTCGTTGCTGGCCACGACGTTGCTGCCGGATCGCAAGTCCGGCCTGCCGCCGGGCGCGATCAACCTCTACAGCCGGCGCACGGGCGCGTTCAGTGACAATGCGGTCGACCACGCGCTGATCTTGTCGTCGCACGCGTCGCTGGCGCTGGCCGGGTCGGCCGCGCACACCGCGGCCGCGTTGCGGGAGGAGAACCTGCAGCGGGCCATCGACGGCCGGGACGTGATCGGGCAGGCCAAAGGCATCCTGATGAACCGCCGCGGGGTGTCGGCCGACGAGGCGTTCGACATTCTCCGCCGCACGTCGCAGGAACTGAACGTGAAGCTGGCGGAGCTGGCCCGCACGCTGACCCAGCGGCACCATGAGCTCGACGGCTGAACTGCCCCGGCGGGTAGTGGGTCCGAACAGAGCAATGACTGCCGCCGAACGGTGTGAATCAATTTCGGGTTGGGTAGTCAGTCGCCAAGTCCGGGCCTTCCGCGCGCAGAAGGCCCGGACCGAGGTTCCGCCGGTCCAGACCTCGGGCCGGCGGAACCGCCTCGGGCTGCCGGGATCCCGTACGTCGGTGCACCGGGCGCTCTCGGATCGCTGTCCGGGGACGCTCCTCGATCAGGTCGGCTCCGTCGAGGCCGCGGTCCCGGGATTGCCGGCCGCGGTCGCCCAGGTGATGGCCGCCGTCACGGGTGGGCGCGCGCCGCAGTGCAGGACATCGCGTCCAGCCCGGCGCAGGACACTTCGGCCCACACCGTCTTGCCGCCCGCCGGGTGCGCGAGCACGCCCCAGGTCTCGGCGAGCTTGTCGACGATCTGCATGCCGCGGCCGCCGAGCCGCTGCGGAGACGGTGCCGCGACGACGGGCTGGTCCGGGGAGCTGTCGTCGACCTCGATCCGCACCCGGCACGGCGTCGGCGTATGGCTCATCCGGATCTGCAACGGCCCTTGGCTGTGGTCGTAGGCGTTGGTCACCAGCTCGGTGGCGACGAGCAGCACATCACCCAGGTGAGCGTCGTCGACCTGCGTCAGCGTGCGCGAGGCCCAACGGCGGACCTGCACCAGGACCGGGGCGGTGGTGCCGCGAAGGTCCAACGACCACGGCGCCGCCTCGCTTCCGGCGTCGCTCCCCTCGGGCATGACCGATCGTCCCTTTCCGGGCTCCGTCCTCCCTGCTGAAGACGTCCGCACACCAGCGGTACCCAGCCCTCGGCGGCGTCAATCCCGCGAATCGGCGATCGCCGCTGCGGCACTGGGCACAGTTCACCGGGGCATGGGTAACGCGCCGTGGCCCTTGCCTGGAGCCCAGCCGGACCTCAGCCCGGCGTTCGGGCAGCTGCCGGTGCCGTCAGTGTCCGGTGGAGTAGATGTTGATGAGGTTGCCGTCGGGGTCGCGCAGGAGCATCGACCGGTTTCCCCATGGCTGGTTGGTGGGTTCCTGGACCCAGGCGGTGACCTGGTCGCCCAGGCGGGCGCGTTCGGCGTCGACGTCGTCGACCTCGAATTCGATGATGGCGGATCGGTTGGCGGCGGCTACGGCGGCGTTGTTGTTGAACCGCTTGACCCCCGCGCTGCTGGCCAGCGCGATGATGCTGCCTTCGGTGTGCAGTTCGGCGTAGTCGCCGGACCCGAAGGGGGTCACCGGCTCGGTGTTCGTGAGCGTGGAGTAGAAAGCGGTCAGGGCGGGCAGGTCGTCGGTGACGAGGCGTACTGAGGCGAGCTTCACGGCGTTCTCCTGGCTGCTCTCGGCGAGCCGGGCTGTCCGGCTCCGCGAAACAGTACGGTACAGTACCGTACTGTTTTCGGTGAGGAGAAGAACGGAGATCACCACGTGGCCCGATCCGGGGACTTCGTCGACGTTCGAGTCCAGCGGTCCAAGGCGGCGGTGCTTGCCCAGACGTACGAGTTGCTTTCGGCCGGCGGTATCGGCGGTGTCAGCATCGACGAGGTGTCGCGACGCTCGGGCGTCTCCAAGACCACGATCTACCGCCACTGGCCGTCACGGGCCGCGCTGCTGATCGAGGCGTGCTCGACGATCGGGTCGGCGCCTCCGGTCCCCGACACGGGCAGCTTCGGCGGGGATCTCGTCGCCTTGGCCGAGGCGTTGGCCGAGCAGCTGCGGAGCGCCCGCTGGGCGGCGGTTCTGCCCTCCATCGTGGACGCCGCCGAGCGCGATCCCGAGTTGGCCGGGCTGCATGCGGATCTGCACGCCCGGTTGATGGCTCCGTTCGGTGTGGTGACCGAACGCGCGCAAGCTCGCGGCGAGCTCGCCGCGGATCGTGGGCCGGCCGACGTCACCGCCGCCGTCGCCGGGCCGCTGTTCTACCGTCGCTGGTTCTCCCGCGAACCCCTCGACGCCGCGTTCGTCGCGCGCGTGGTCGAGGACGCCCTCGACCATCTCGGCGCCTGACCCGTTCGACATGACGAGCGGGCCCGAGTCTAGGGGACCAGGTTGCCCGCGGCGGCGAGGAAGGCGTCGATCAGGGGTGTTCGGCGCGTCGCGAGCCAGGCCAGGGACACCTGGTTCGGCCCGATGTCCTCGACCGGGACGCCGATGACGTCCGAGCGGGTGTAGAACGTCGCCGTCGACAACGGGATGACGCTGATCCCGGCGCCCGCCGCGACCAGTTCGAGCTTCTCTTCGACGCTGTCGATCCGCGGGACTTCCGGGCGGTCGGGCCGGCGGAGCTCGAGGGCGATGTCCCGCCATTCCGGGACGGCGTCGGGGTCCTGCAGCAGGTGCTCGTCGGCGAGTTCGGTGACCGGCACGGACTCCTTCCCGGCCAGGCGGTGCCCGGCGGGCACCATGACGACGCGGGGTTCGGTGAACAGTGGCCGCACGGTCAGCCCGCGCTGGTCGGCCGGCAGCCTGATGATGCTGACGTCCACGCGGCCGTCGTGCAGGACTTCGACCTGGTCGTGCCAGCTGGTGCGCAGCAGCCGGACGGCGATGCCCTGCCGGGCCAGTGCCCGCACCGCCGGGGTGACCACGATGCCCGGCATGAACCCGACCGTGAGGACCGGCTTCGCTTCGGCCGCGGCCGTGACCCGGCGGTGCACGGCTTCGGCCGCGGCCAGCAGGTCGCGGGCGTCGGTGAGGAGCTGTTCGCCCGCCGCGGTGAGGACCGTGCTCCGGCGGTCGCGGACGAACAGCGGCGTCTTCAGTTCGTCTTCGAGGGCGCGGATCTGGCGCGACAGCGCGGGCTGGGCGATGTGCAGGCGCGCGGCGGCCCGGCCGAAGTGCAGCTCTTCGGCGACCGCGACGAAGTAGCGCAGCTTCCGCAGGTCGAAGTCCACGTCGGCCCACCTCCCGCGCCCATCATCGCAGGTCTGTGATGCCGTCGCGGCATCACAGCGTGCGGAACGGGTCTTGGACGCGCCCGGGGCACCGGGGTCACCGTGGAGGGGCAACGGAACGCGATCGAAAGGACAGTGATGAAGGTCTTCCTCACGGGCGGTTCGGGTTACATCGGCCGGGCGACGATCGGCGAGCTGGTGCGGGCCGGGCACACCGTCGAGGCGCTCGCGCGCAGCGACCGCGCCGAGGCGGCGGTGGTGGCCGCCGGGGCGAGCGCGGTCCGCGGTGGCCTTTCCGACCTCGACGTGCTCAACCAGGCGGCGGCGCGGGCGGAAGCCGTGATCCACCTCGCCCAGGCCACCAGCGGCGAGGAGGATCTGGCGGCCGCCACCGCGGTGCAGGACGGCGTCGGCGGCGGCACCTACGTGCACACCGGCGGCAGCTGGGTCTACGGCGACACCGGCGGCGTGCGGGACGAGACCGCGCCGTGGAACCCGCCGGGCGTCGTCGCGTGGCGCAAGCCCGTCGAAGACGCGGTGCTGGCCCGCGCGAAGAACGGCGGCCGGCCGGTCATCGTGCAGCCCGGCCTGCTCTACGGTGGCGACAACCGCCTGATCGACGTCTTCTTCGTCCAGCCGGGCAAGGAAAGCGGCGCGATCCCGTACCTCGGCGACGGCGGCAACCACTGGGCCCTGATCCACCTCGACGACCTCGCCCGCCTCTACGTGGCCGCACTGTCCGCTCCGGCGGGCTCGGTGTACCTCGGGGTGGGCGGGGTCAACCCGACCGCCAAGGAGGTCGCCGAGGCCTGCGCCCACGCCGCCGGGCTCGACGGCAAGACCGTCTCCCTCAGCATCGAGCAGGCCCGCGAGCAGATGGGCCCGATCGCCGACGCCTTCGCCCTCGACCAGCAGCTCACCTCGGCCAAGGCACAACGCGAGCTCGGGTGGACACCGGTGCACACCGACCCGCTGACCGAGTTCACCGCACAATGAACCAGGAACCGGGAATGGACCGCGAAGCGGTGCTGTGGTCCGAAGAGGAGCGTGTTCGCGGCTCACGGCCGCTCCTGGTGATGCTGCACGGCTGGAGTTACGACGAGACACACCTGGACCGGCTGATCACCCCGCGGTTGCCGGACGAGGTCGTGGTCGCCTCGGTGCGGGCGCGGATTCCCGAAGCCGGTGGGTACGCGTGGTTCCCCAGTGCGGGCAACCCGATCGGTGATCCGCGGCCGCAGGTGGCGAACGCGGCGGCGCTGGACGTGCTCTCGTGGCTGGAGACCGTCGAGGCGCCGTCGATCGGGCTGCTCGGCTTTTCGCAAGGTGCGGCGATGGCGCACCAGCTCATGCGGTGGGCGCCGCACCGGTTCGCCTACTGCGTGAACCTGGCGGGGTTCGTCGTGCGCGACGAGCAGCCCGGCGACGCGGCGCTGAGCGGCACGCGGCCGCCGGTCTACTGGGGACGCGGGCGGGAAGACCGGGTCATCCCGCCCGGGGCGCTCGCGCGGACCGAACGGTGGCTCGCTCGCCACGCCACGGCCGAGGTCCATATCTATCCCGGGCTGGGCCACGACGTCCGCGGCCAGGAGATCGACGACGTCGCCAACTTCGTCGGCAAGCAGATCACTTCAGCAGGAGGTCCGGATGACTTCGAGAGTCCTCACCATCGGCGGTGACCTGCGTGCCGGCCGGATCGGTTTCGGCGCCATGCAGCTGACGGGGAAGCAGGTTTGGGGCGAGTACCCCGATCGCGACGGCGGCATCGCCGTCCTGCGCGCGGCCGTCGACGCCGGTGTCACGTTCATCGACACCGCCGACGTCTACGGACCGCACACCAACGAGGCGCTCATCCGCGACGCACTGCACCCGTACCCCGAAGACCTGGTCATCGCGACCAAGGGCGGACTCGTGCGCGGCGGCTTCGACTACGCCACGCTTGGTGCCGTCGGCAACCCCAATTACCTGCGGCAAAGCGCCCGCCTGAGCGCGCGCCGGCTGGGTGTCGACACGATCGACCTGTACTACCTGCACAGCGGCCGCGCCACCGATGCGCCATTCGAGGACCAGGTCGCCACCCTCGCCGCGTTGCGGGAGGAAGGACTGATCCGGCACATCGGACTGTCCAATGTGACCCTCGAACAGTTCCGGTCCGCGCGGGAGATCGTGGAGATCGCGGCGGTCACCGCCCATTTCAACGCGAGCGCGCGCACCGGCGCGGACCTGCTGCGGGCCGCCGAGGACAGCGGTGCGGTCTTTTCGCCATGGCACCCGCTCACGCTCACCGAAGGCCCCGACACGGGCAAGGTCATGACGGTGCTCGAGCCGATCGCCGCCCGGCACGGGGCGACCGTCCGGCAGATCGCGCTGGCGTGGTTGCTGCACCGCTCGCCGGTGATGCTGCCCATCCCCGGTACGAGCAGCGTCACGCACCTCGAGGAGAACCTGGCGGCCGCGGACATCGAGCTGTCCGGCGAGGACGTCGCGGTGATCACCGGCCTCGCCACGGAGGTGTGAGCATGTGACTGCCGCTCCGCGGAACCTGGTCCACGGTAGTCGCAGTGGCGTGCGTTGCGCTGCCGGCGATCGCGTCCGCGCACGGCGGGCCCGGCGTCACCATCGCCACCGCGTCCAACCCGCGGCAGGACCTCGTCGGCGGCCCGGAGGTTCTGGTCCGGTTGACCGCTCCCAGCTCGTTCGTCTTGCGGGCCGACGGCCACCCGGTGGGGGCCTGACGCGACCGGCGGACGGGAGCTTCCTCGGCTCAGCAGCCGGCACCAACGGCGCGTCCTGGAACATCCTGACAGCGGCACCGAGCACGTGCCGAGCGAGGCGTTGATGCTTGTGATCCGCCGCACCGGGACGCGGGCGACGTAGACGACATCGGAGCCGTCCAGCGCGGCCAGTGACGCCGATTCGCCGGTTTCCTCGGCGAGGCTCATCAGCATCGGCTGGGCGGTCTCGCTCATGGCGTGCGAGGTCGAGTGGTGCTGGCCGACGCTGAGCACGCGCGGGGTCAGCGACCAGCGCGGGCGTCATCCGCGACCGAAGGAGCATCATCGAGCGGCTCAGCTCCGGGCGCCGTGCCGCCACGGAACGCAAAGCCCAGTCGCACGAAGCCCAAGCCACCGAGCGCTGGAACGCACTCGGATGGCTGGTGCCCTGGCTGCCGAGCCGTGGGTCATCGACCTGCACGGCCAGGACCCTTTCGCATCTCTGCACCGACCGCCTGAATGACCTACCGATCGTGATCGACGAACTGGTCGCCAACGCCTACCGCCACGGCGGCGGACCGGTCCAGGCCCTGCTGACGGCCTTGGCCACGCCGTGCCGTGGGCATGTCGCTGGTCCATGAGCTGCCGACACGTGCGGTGTGCATGAGAACCCGGGTTTCGGCGGGAAATCGGTCTGGGCGCGCTTTCCCGCGGCAACCAGGCCCGAGCACCCTGCCCCTGACAACGAGTTCACTCCCCGAGACGATCACCGACTCATCCCGGGGCTACGGGTTTGCGGGAGTCGTTGCGATCTTGCACACGGGGTGCGCGTCAACCCGACGAGAGTCTCCACCCGGCGCGCCTCGAACTGCTGAGGGTGCCGAAGTCAAGACGACGGCCGCCAGGCAAATACGTGACTCACTCCATCGGGTGACGAGTGTACTTACGCTGTTAGGCTGACGTGGGCGGATGGGCGTCACGGAACCCCGGGAATCGCGGGACGCGTGGCACATATTTCCGACGGCCCCGCGGCTTTTGAGCGCTACGCAGGGCGGATCACCGCACTCCCCGGCGGTGGGGAAATTTCGGTAAAGAGCTCGCAACGGTGGCGTCATGCATCGGTCATGTGGTCCCGCACCATTGGCCGGACCAGATCTCCGTTCCGCCATCCGGCCGTACCGGGGATGGTCCGGTCGGAACCCATGAAGGGGAAACATGCGCGCACCTTCGCTGCGGTTCGGGCGGGGAAGACCGCCGCGCTTCGCCGTGGCCGCCCTCGCCGGGATCGCCGTGATGCTCGCCTGCCCGGCCGTGGCGGCCGCGCACGGGGAAGGCGCTCCGGGCACCGTCGCCCCGGGGGAGCCCCGCCACGATCACGTTCCGGGTGCCCAGCGAACGCGCGACGACGGTGCGGCTGGAGGTGCTGTTCCCGGACCGGCCCGCCGTCGTCTCGGCGAAGCCGCGGAACCTGCCAGGGTGGCAGATCAGCGTGCGGCCGGACGAGGGCGACGCGATGGCGGGCGAGCCGGTGACGTCGATCGTGTGGGAAAACGGGACCGTGCCCGCCGGCGCGTTCCAGGAGTTCCCCGTGCTGATCGATGCCCTGCCCGACGGCGTGCTCGCTTTCCAGGGGCTGCAGACCTATTCGGACGGCCAGGTCGTGCGCTGGGGGCAATGGGTCGATCCCACGGACCCGCCACAGCCCCAGCCCGAACACACGCCCGTCGTCACCGTAATTTCGGCTGATATGCCCGAAATGACCGGCGTGAACGTTCTCACGCGCGGACTGGTCGAGGGCGCGCTCGTGGTCGCGCTGGTGGTTGCGGGAATGGTGGTACTGCGCAGGCGATCCGCCGCCAGCAGACCCGAGATCGCCGGCGAAACCCTCGAGCGGGAAAAAGTCCAGCTGTAGCCCGACGGAACCGGATGGGGTGGCGATGGTGGAGGTTCAGCAGGGCCCGGGCGCTCGGAGCCTGCCGGCGGACGCGTTGGAACAGTTGCGGCGCCAAGCCGTGGCCGCGGTCGGGTCCGGGCTGTCGCAGACGAGGGTCGCGAGCATGTTCGGCGTGTCCAGGAAAGCGGTCGGCTCCTGGGTGCGGGCCTACGAGTCCGGCGGCGAGTCGACGCTCCGGCCCCGGCCCCGCGGCCGCCGGGCCGGCGAGCAGTTGGTGTTGTCCGCGGCCCAGCAGGGCCGGGTGGTCGACGTCCTGGCCGCCGGGCCACCCGACGCGGCCGGGCTGCCGTGGCTGGTGTGGACGCGCAAAGCCGTCGCCGAGCTGGTCGCGCGGGAGTGCGGTGTCGTGCTGTCGGGGACGACGATCGACAAGTACCTGCTCCGGTGGGAACTGATCAGCCGCGACGGCATGTTCTCCCGGCGGCCCGGCTGCCCGGGAATGCTGCTGGTGACCTGTACCCACCCGCGCTCGCCCACGGGCTCCCGCGCGCTGCACGCCCTTGTCGCGGTGAGCGGCCGCGGCACGCTGCAGTTCCTCGTCGCGGCGGCGCCGTTCACCGGCGTCGCCGAGTTCCGGCGCCGGCTGCGGATGCAGTGCGGCCGGGAGGTCCGGCTGGTCCCGCACGACTGGCCCACCGCACACCCGGCTCTGCTCGACGACGGCCAGGACGTCGTGCTGCCGGCCTGAACCCGGCATTTCCCGACCGCCGATCCGGAATCCGGATCGGCCATTTTTCCTGCGCCCATGAGGTGTTACCCCCGCGTAAACAGTTTACCGGGTTTCCGGATCGCATCCGGTGATTTCGCCGGAAAGGAGTGCCTTGCTCGCTTTGAAAGGGTTACAGGGTAGCCGGTTCCATCCCGATCACGACCTCACTCTCCCCGTCGCCGGTGTGTCCGCTATTTGCCTGCCGCGGTTGGCGTGGCGTTACCGGACCGAATCGACGGAAGCGGCCATAAGCCCTGGTAGGAGGGGTGGGTCCGGCAGTGGCAACATCGCCGCAACGCACGTTTTCACGCTGCTGGTCAACAAAGCGGTGAAGCTGCGACCATGCCGTCGTCCGGGTTTTCCCAGCCTGGCACATCCGGACCGCGAATACCTGAGACCCGGCCAAGAAGTCTGGCGCCCGAGGAGGCGGCACGTGCGAACCACACCATTTCTCACCGCGGCAGCGCTGACCCTCGTCTTCACGAGTCCGACGTCCGCTCTCGCGGCCGAAGCTCCGGTGACGGTGGCGGAGTGCTCCGCCACGGTGACCGGCGTGCCGGGCAAGCAGCTGGCGCTGGCCCCGGCGTCGGTGACCGAGCCCGTGGTGTCCGCCCTGTCCCGCCTGGACCCGCTGGGCGTGCTCACCGGCACCTTCCGGTCGCTCTGGGCCGGCACGGCCCCGATCCCGCTGGGGACCGTCCCCGCGGGCCAGGCGGTGATTTCGGGGACCCGGATCGCGGACGCGGTGGTCGCCCGCCTCGGCGAGCTTCCCGTGCTCGCGCCGGTGCTCGCCCCGCTGGTGTCCACCGTGCGCGCGTCGCTCGCCCCTCTCTGCAGCATCGTCGTGCGCGGCGAGGCCCCGGGTGCTCCTCCGGCCGATTCGCCGGCGACACCCGCGAATCCCACGCCGCCCGGTGCGGCCGGTGGTTCGCCCGACGGCGGTACCCCGATCGCCGGGCGGCAGTGGACGATCGCGGCCGTGCCCGGCTCGACGGCGGGCGGGGGCGCGGTATTCGGCACCCCGATCCCCGGACAGCTGCCCGGAGCCGGCTTCCCGGCCGGTGCCGAGGTGCCGCAGGCGGGCGGGCAGGCGCCGGTGGTGCTGGACGCGCGGCGCTCGGCCGGATCGGCGGAGACACTGGCCGCGCCACGGGGCGACGCGCTCTCCTGGCCGGTCCTGGCGGGGATCCTGCTGCTGGCCGCGGTGAGCGCCCAGCTCGTGCGCAGATGGGGCTTCCGCCGCCCCCGCTGACCGCGAAGCCCCGTTACTCCCCGGTTACGGCGACCTTCGCAGGAGGGACGAGCGGTGACAGCCCGTTCACGAAAGGACGTTCCTCATGAACAGCGCAGTTGCCAGTATTCGGAACTTGACCGTGACCGATCGTGACGCACGCAGTCTCTCCGCGGACGCTCTCGAAGCGCTCCGCCGGCGAGCCGTCGCCGCTGTCGAAGCGGGCGTGACGCGGGCGGAGGTCGCCCGCCTGTTCGGGGTCTCCCGCAAGACCGTCGGCGCCTGGGTCACGGCCTACCAGCGCCAAGGCGACGATGCGTTCCGGCCACGACGGAGGGGGCGGCGGCCCGGTGAGCAGTTCGCGCTGACGGCCGGGCAGCAAGCTTGGATCGTGCGGACGATCGTGGCGGGCCTGCCGGAGCGGTGCGGACTGCCGCAGCGGCTCTGGACGCGGCAAGCGATCTCCGAGTTGGTCCGCGAGGAGTTCGGCATCCTGATCAGCTCGCCCACGGTGTCCCAGTACCTGACCCGCTGGGGGCTGGTGGAGGAGCACCGGTTGCTGGAGATGCGGCGTGGCCGGGTCTTGTCGGGCCGTCCGCGCGAACCCCGGCCCGGCAACGAATGGATCCCGGACGCGGAAGTCCTGTGGCTGGCCTGGACGCGCCCGCACACGCCGGCCGATCCGCGGCGCGGCCCGGTCGAAGGCCGGCAGAACCTGCTGACGGGATTCCGCGACTACTACGGCGACGTCAACCTCCTGCTCGCTCTTTCGCACCGGGGAATGGTGTTCTTCCAAGCGCAGCAAGGGGCCTTCGACGTGGAGCAGGCGAACGAATTCATGACGCGGCTGACCGGCCAGTTCAACCGGGGACTCAACATCGTCGTCTGCGAGTGGCCCGCCGAGCACGACGGAATGCTGCGGGCCTGGCCGGAGCCCCGCCCGGGCCGGCTGTCGGTGCGGTTCACGCTCGGCTGACGCTTTCGAAAGGGAAATAGCCGTCTTGCGATCACGCCAAAACCGAGTAGTATTTGACAGCAGAGCCGAGTTGAGGTCTGCGGAAAAGCTCACCGCCCTCGTCGGGTGTTGTGAAAACGATGATACAGCGAATTCATTTCCCGGCCACGACGCTGTTTCCGATGCTGGTTTGACTTGTGCTGCGAACCGATGCGGACAACCGGGAGAGCCATGACCGTCAACACCCTTCCTTCGGCCGATCTCGACCTCGAAGTGCTGCTGGCGCACAAGGAAACGATCGCCGACGGCGTCGTCCGGCTGGTGTTCCGCCACCCAACGGGGGACCGGTTACCGCCGTGGGCGCCGGCTCGATGGGGAACTCGACCGGGAACTTCAAGGAGTTCTGGGACGTCATCCGCGCGCACCCGGTGCTGCAGGGCGGGTTCATCTGGGACTTCGTGG